>JAIPFM010000095.1 GCA_021736645.1 Phycisphaerae bacterium
TATTGCCCATATCGGTCAGGCGTTGAAGCACGGCAAGCAGATTGTGGATGTCCGCAAAGTGCAGGCCCGTGGTGGGTTCATCCAGCAAATACAGGGTGTGACCTGTGGGTTTCTTGGCCAGTTCAGAGGACAGCTTGACACGCTGGGCCTCGCCGCCGGACAGGGTGGTGGACGACTGGCCCAACTGCACATACCCCAGGCCCACATCACACAGGGTCTGCAGGATACGGACAATCGCCGGGAAGCTGGCAAAAAATGTCACCGCCTCTTCAATACGCATGTCCAGCACATCTGCAATATTTTTGCCCTTATAAGCGATCTGCAGGGTCTCCGGGTTATAGCGTGACCCCTTGCACTGTTGGCACGTGACATACACGTCCGGCAGAAAGTGCATCTCGATCTTCTTGGTGCCCTGGCCTTTACAGTATTCGCATCGTCCGCCCTTGACATTAAAACTGAAGCGGCCGGCCTTGTAGCCGCGAATCTTGGCCTCGCGCGTCAAGGCAAAGAGCTTGCGAACCTCGTCAAAGGCCCCTGTATAGGTCGCAGGATTGCTGCGCGGCGTCTTGCCGATGGGCGCCTGATCGATCTCGATGATCTTATCGATCAGGGATGATCCCAGCAGACTCTTGTGCAGACCGGGTTTTTCGCGGGATTGATACAGACGGCGCTTCAAGGCCTTGAGCAGGATCTGATTGACCAGCGTGCTCTTGCCGGAGCCCGAGACACCCGTCACACAGGTCAAGGTACCTAGGGGAAATTTGACATCAATATTCTTGAGGTTGTTCTGCTGGGCCCCCTTGATTTCAATGCATTTTCGAAGGCTGTATTTTCGACGCTTGGCAGGCAGGGCGATCTGCCGTTTGCCGGACAGATACTGACCTGTGATCGATTCCTTACAGGCCAGGATATCGGCCAAGGATCCTTGAGCCACGAGATGCCCGCCATTACGTCCTGCACCAGGGCCAATATCCACCACATGATCGGCATGCCTTATCATGTCCTCGTCATGCTCCACCACCAGGACTGTATTGCCAATCTGGCTGAGCCGTTTAAGAATCCCCAGGAGCCGGTCGTTATCGCGATTGTGCAGACCAATGGTGGGCTCGTCCAGCACATAACACACACCCACCAGACCACTGCCCACCTGGGTGGCCAGTCGAATACGCTGGGCCTCGCCGCCGGATAGGGTCCCGCTCATCCGGTTGAGCGTCAGATAGGCCAGACCCACATCCATCATGAACCCCAGACGGGCCTTGATCTCCTTGACGATCTGAAACGCAATGATGGTCTTTTCCTTGTCCAGGTGCAGATCGTCGAAAAAGGCCTGGGCCTGCTGGATACTCATACGGGACAGGTCATTGATATTCTTCTCTGCCACAGTCACGGCCATGGCCTCTGTGCGTAATCGAGCCCCCTGGCAGGTCTGACAGGGCTGCTCTGACAGATACGTGTGCAGCCGGGCCTTGACATATTCACTCGTGGTGGTCTTCCATCTGCGTGTGAGATTCGGGATCACACCCTCAAAGGCCACACCGGTCTTCTTGATGTCTGCTGCGTCTGAGCCGTACATGAGCACACGCTGCGCCTCTTTGGGGATATCGCAGTACGGCACAGCCTTGCTGATGACCAGGTCGCGACAGAAACGCTTGATCAACCGATTGTAGAGAATGTTCATACGTTTGCCGCCTTTGCGCCACGCTGAAATGGCCCCGTTTTCAAGGGACACAGTCTTGTCCGGCACAATCAACTCCGGGTCAAATTCCAGTATGGTGCCCAGCCCATCACAACTGCGGCAGGCCCCATGCGGGCTGTTAAAACTGAAGAGTCTGGGCGACAGCTCCTCCAGACTCGCTTCAGGATGTTCCGGACAGGCATATTTTTCGCTGTACACCACCTCGTCCCACTGGCCATTTTGTGACTCGGGTTCCTGGAACAGGACCTGAAGATTGCCGTCAGCCAACTTCAATGCCGTTTCCACAGAATCCGCCAGACGAATACGTACGCCTTCCTTGATGATCAGACGGTCCACCACCGCCGCAATATCGTGCTCCTGATTCTTGCTCAACTCAGGCACCGTGCGAATGTCATACACAGAACCGTCCACGCGTACGCGTACAAAACCCTCTCTCTGGATATTGGCAAAGATCTCCTTGTGCTCGCCCTTTTTTCCCCGGATCAAGGGCGCGCACACCTGGACCTTGGTGCCTTCGGGTCGACTCACCACAGACTCGACAATCTGGGAGGAATGCTGACTGGTAATGGCCTGGCCGCACACCCAGCAGTGCGGCTGGCCCACACGGGCAAAAAGCAGGCGAAAATAATCGTAGATTTCTGTGGTGGTTGCCACCGTTGAACGGGGATTGCTGCTGCCGCTTCGCTGCTCAATGGCAATGGTCGGCGGCAAACCGGAAATCTCGGACACTGCCGGTTTCTGCATCTGCTCGAGGAACTGCCTGGCATAGGCGCTCAACGACTCCACATACTTGCGCCTGCCCTCAGCGTAGATCGTGTCAAATGCCAGAGAACTCTTACCTGACCCGCTGATCCCGGTGATCACCACCATCTGATCCCTGGGGATGCGGAGACTGATATGTTTTAGATTATGCTCAGCAGCCCCGCTGATCTTAATCGTCTTATCTGTTTGTAGTGTCATAGGCACCTCCTGGTATTCACCCTGCTCTCAAGGCGGATAACACAAACCTTCTATTCTAACAAAGCTAACCCAAGAGGCAATCAAGATTTAACCAGTTTTTTTCACCGATTGATGCGCAAAACGCCCGGACCGGAAGATGCCTTCTACCCAAAGCCAAATCGTCAGCCACCATTGACCTGGCGGGCAGTTTATTGTACGATATAGGTGCACAAGTGAATTAGTCAAATATACTGTGATGGGTTAAAGGACTTCAATATGTGGTACAAGATTCTGATGGGTATCTCTCTGCCTCTTTTGGCCATTTTATGGGGCGTCTACTGGTGGTGGGAACGTAAACTCGACCAGGAAGAGGCGGCCATGCCAAAAGAAGACAAGTCCTCAGACAGACTCAAACAGTCCCGCAATGAAGTGGCAGATTGGGCCACACAAATGGCCAGTTTCAAAAAGCCGGAACGCAAACCCCCTGCACACAATGATTAGACTCCACCTGAGAAGCCCAATATATAAGTTTCCTAAATTACACCATTGACATCAAGAGGGGTTTTCTGTTAAATAGCAAACCTTGTTTTACTTTAGGGTCGGTGCCCGAGTGGCTAAAGGGGATGGGCTGTAAACCCATTAGCGTAAGCTTACGCTGGTTCGAATCCAGCCCGGCCCATTAAAACATTTAAGACAGTAAGATCCATTCGATGGCCGAGTCATCAATATCCTCAAAGTTTCTGCACCCAAGTACCTCCTATATTGACGTTCTACGCATTGTTGCTTCATTCTTTGTGGTGCTGGCCCATGTGGCAGGCGGGTCTGCAGACAACTTTGTGGTATTTTCAAATCCCTGGTGGCTGTGTAAAGGTTTGTTTTTTTTCTGCTTGTGGACGATTCCTGTGTTTGTGATGATGAGTGGGGCTTTGCTGTTGAGCCATGCACCCACCTCGATCAGAGCCTTTTACAGGCGACGGTTTACCCGGATTGGCGTACCTCTTGTATTCTGGACGATCTTTTACCTGGGCCTGCGTCTGGTTCTGGATCAAAAGTCCTGGACCCTGCCGCAAATCCTGGACCTGCTGCTTCAGGGCAATGCCTATTACCACCTCTGGTTTTTGTACATGATTGCCGGGTTGTACCTGGTGACCCCATACCTTCAGATCCTGGCAGAACACCTCACCACACGTCAATGCCTGGCGGCGATACTCCTGATCCTGATAGGCGCGGATATATTTCATCTGTGCAACGTGATGATGTGGGGCACCCGTCCCAGTGTGTTTGCCCTGTTTGTACCCTATATGGGTTATTACCTGCTTGGCTATATCATTCACCACAAATGGCCCAAAGGCAGGCTGCCTGGCCTGTGGGTCGCCGCAGGTACGGCCATCAGCGTGGTGTATTTGATGTGCCTGGCCCACCCTTTTATCCAACTGAGAAGTCAGCAGTATGGGATTTTCTTTTTTGGCTTCTTCAGCGCCCCGATTGCGTGTATGGCCATTGGCATATACTGGGCCTTTCGAGAGACCTGCATCAAGCCTCTCAATCCTCGTCTGCAGCATTTGGCCTCCTGCACACTGGGTATCTACATTGTGCATTTGCTGGTCCTCAAGCTGATGCAGATAGGTCTGGCAGACGAGGTGTCCGACCACCATATCTGGGTCGGACTGGTTTTCGGGACGCTGATTGGCTTTGCCCTGTCATACGGCCTGGTCTCCCTGATCAAGAAAATCCCCGTGATCTGCAGGATTGTCGGATAACCCATGAAAGACCCAGCCCGCACATCGTTTCCGTATGTTGATCAACTGCGCGTCCTGGCCTCCCTGGCCGTGATCCTGATCCATGTCACACTGGGCTCCCTGGAAACCGTGACACCCTTGAGTACCACATGGTGGCTCGGGCACTGGATCTGCCTGGTGAGTCAGTGGGCGGTGCCGGTCTTTGTCATGATCAGCGGGGCATTACTCCTGAATCCACAACTGGGTGCGTCAGAAAGTCCGGCCTGCTTTTATCAGAAACGTCTCCGCAGGATCGGCTGGCCGCTGATCTTCTGGACCGCCTTCTATTTTGTTGTACGCCTGGTGTGTGACCACGAGCCTGTGACTGCCGGTTATGTGCTGGATCACCTGCTCAGGGCTGACCCACCCTACCACACCTATTTCCTGTTCCTCATTACAGGGCTGTATGGGGTCACACCCCTGCTGCGCGTCCTGATCCGCCACACCTCTTCCTCCCAAAGACAGGGCCTGATCCTCCTGATTTTTGCACTGGCGTCCGCCTATGCGATGGCCAATGCCTGGCTCTGGGGCAACGGTCGATTTCTGTTCAGCTTCTTTTTGCCGTACCTGGGGTACTACCTGTGCGGTTATGAACTCACGCAACTGTCGGAAGACACCTTGACCAGACGACACTGGGCCTGGGCCGTTGGCTTGAGCATCCTGTATCTCGTGATGATAACTCCGCCCTATGTGGACAATCTGGGCAGACAGAACGGCCGGTTTGTGCTGGGCTCTTTCAGCCTGCCTGTGATTGCCATGTCCGTGGGCATTTTCAGAGCAGCGTGGCAGAGGGACCATCAGGCTGTCAAATCGTCACAGGATTCCAAGCTCACCCTGGCCACGCGCATCGCCCCTGCGACCTTTGGGATCTATCTTGTTCATGTGGCCGTTTTGGTCGGATTGCGTGAAGCCCTGAAAGAGAATGGCCTTGACAACCCCTTCCTGGTCAATGTCATGATAGGTACGGTGATCGCCTTTGGCCTATCCCATGTCCTCACTGTGGTGATGCAAAAGGTCCCTGTGTTAAAACGATTAGTCTGACGCACGTTTCAGTTGGACAGACACGTGTTTCCCGTTGAAGGTGACCACGGCGTAGCGTCCAGCCCTGAACGGGCCCGGATTCACCAATGTGGTCTTGCCCAGCTTATCCACACCCGCAGCCTCATGGATATGGCCGGAAATGGCCAGAATCGGCTTGTAAGTCTTGATGAACTGCCGAACCGCATGGCTACCGCAATACTGGCTGCCGCGCAATGTATCCACAGCCGTACCAAAGGCCGGTTGATGACTGACCATCACGAGTTGGCCCGACTTGGCTGACACGGATTGAACGGCCTGCTCCAGAATGCTTGTAAACTCGTCCTCGCCCTTTTCCTGCGGGGTCCTTCCGGGACAGGGCAATGAGCCGCTCACTCCCACGCAGGACAGAGATCCCTGCACCACGACCCTGCCGTGTACATTCATGCCTCGCTCATCCAGATACTTGCCCACACTTTCCTGATCACAGTTGCCTGCCACGGCGAGTATGTTCTCATTGACCGCGGCAAATGACTCAATGACCCCTGCGGCCTCTCTGCGTCCCCCGAATTCAGTGATGTCTCCGGCAATAAATAGGCCATCCGCCCGACACAACTCAGGCACAATGAACGGCAGATACCCTACACTCCCATGCACATCAGCCAATACAATCCACTGCATAACACACTCCGTCATCAAAGAGGCCCGACTAAGACAATTGACGCAGAAGAATAGCCTACCTGATGCAGAGCTGTCAAGAATGTGTTTATTTCACAGAAACTCTAAGACACCCGACGACCTTGCCCACCACACGAATATCCCTGTCGGACGGCTTGAAATACAGGGTTTTGTACCGGGCTTTTTTGTTGGCAGACTTGAGCGCAATTCGATATTTCTGCTTGTAGACGCGTTTTACAGTGGCCTCATCATCCACCAGGACCACCCCAATACTGCCGTTGTCTATGCGCTTGCATGGCTGCACCAATACCAGATCACCGTTCAGGATACCGTCATCCACCATGCTGTCTCCAGCCACCCTGAGCAGAAAACGTCCCCCTGCAGCTGAAAACACCTCTTCCAGGTCCAGATAGGCCTCCACATTCTCCTCGGCCAGGATCGGGTGGCCCGCTGCCACACGGCCCACAATGGGAAGCCCCTCAGATTCCTGTTTCATCGCAGCATACTCCGCAGACAATCGAAGGCCCCGGTGCCCCTTGTTTTCAGCCAGGTAGCCTTTCTGTCGCAGATAGCCGATTAACTGGTACACTGAATTCTGTACCATGCCGAACACGTCGGCAATCTCCCGTTGGCTGGGGGGCTCCCCTTCTGACAGACGTTCTTCAATATAGGTCAATATCTGCTGCTGCTTAGTGGTCAATGGCTCCATGGTCGACTCCCATTCAAAACATTATCTGATACCGCCCATTATTTGTTTTTTTGACCATAAACACAAGGCCTTTATCATGACAAAGTCCCGACTCCGGAGCCCGGGGCCGGGTGAAGTCTTTGGACCAAACAGGCATCGCCCAGCCCCCCTGAACCCAGCCCCCACACTGACTGCCCCATGCACTTCTTTCCTGAAAAGAACGCAACAACCTTGAATCATTCTTATTGGCCCGATATAATAAAAGTTGCGTTTTCATCGATTTCTGGTAGCTTTGCACAGAACCCAAGCAGATCTGCCCAAGATGGGAGAGTCGGTACCATGGAAACCAAATTCAGTGTGTTTGAGATTCTGGAAATTGCTGAGCAGGTGGATAAGCGCGGGGCCCAATTCTATGTAAAAACTGCGGAGCTGTTTCGCGAACAATCCCTTCAGGATTTCTACTACGACCTCGCTGAAACCAAAGTCAAGCAGCAGAAGTTGTGGATCAACATGCGAAAGGAGTTTTCCGAAAAAACCGGCGAATTTGGTGTGTTCGACCCTGACAATTATGTGCTTTCCAACCCGGAAGTCATGGCGGGCCTCACCTGGTTTGGCAACCGCGGTAATGCCAGGAAACAACTCACAGGCCAGGAGACGGAGGCAGAAATCATCAAGGATTCAATCCATCGTGAGAACGCGGTGATCACCTTTTTTCAGGGCCTCAAGGACTTTGCCAGAGACCCGGCCAGCATAGACACCGTGGACAAGGTCATCCAGGTTGAAAACAGGCAGGTTCTGGCCTTGATCGACCGAGCCAATCATCTGTGAGCCCCGCTTCAGGACGCATTCTCCGAGCTGAACGGCAGTTTGCCTGTGAGCAACTCGCCCAGGGGTTTGAGCGAATCAAACTGCATCAGGACAATGCGGATGACCGCGGTAATGGGGGCTGCCAGAAACATGCCGACCACACCCCAGAGCAATCCCCAGAATGACAGGGCCAGCAGGATCGTGATGGGGTGAAGATTCAATCCTCCACCCATGAGCTTGGGCTCCACCACATTGCCCATCACCAACTGAATCACACCAGGCACCAGCATCACCAGGACGATCGTCCCGACATCCCCCTGGAACTGGGCCACGGCAATGGGCAAAGGCAGGAACGTCGAGACAATCGAACCGATGGAGGGAATGAAATTCAGAAGAAACGCCAGAATACCAAAGACCACGGCCAATTCGAGTCCCAAACGACTCAATGTAAACCACACCAGAATGCCTGTGAAGGCCGATACGGCCAGCTTGGTCATAATGTATCTGCGAATCTTCTGATCGATATCGCGGTACATGCTGGAGCGAATCTTGCCAGGATTACGTCCGGACAGCAGAAAGATCACAAAGATGGTCACAAAGATGGTATTCCAGATCACACCCATGACGAGTCCGACCGCGTCCTGGAGCAGGTAAAACAGATTCTCCCTGAACTGATTGATAAAACTGATGATCTGCTGCCTGCCAAATCCAGGGGGTGTGGCATTGGGTTTGGGCTGAAGCGAGGGAACCGGCCCCGGTGTGGTCGGGTTGTCTGCAGATTGCGTCTTGTTGGCATCCACGGGGGGAGCCCCTTGAATCACAAGACCTGACGGCGTAAATTCAAACGTGGCAATACCTGGTTCAGGTCGTGTCACGGGTTCAAGCTGAGGCTGGGGGTTGATGGGAACCTGATTGGATTCCTCCACGGCATTGGGGTCAGGACCGGACTCGTGGTTCACCCATCTTTCCACGGCATTAAGAACGTGCTCTATATTGTCCACAGTACGGATGCCGAGATCCTGCATCTTGTTCGTGTAGGAATACGCCAGAGACGCCACGTTTTGAATGGCCGTGGCCACAAGCAGAGACATGAGTCCCATAAAAACGACCACAACAACCAAGGTCAGGGGCACTGCCATGATGCGGGGCAGTTTAATCCGAATGACGAGAAAGTCAAGCACAGGCGACACAATGGACGCGATAAACAAGGCCAGCACGAAGGGCATCATCACCGTCCTGGTAAATTTCAGGGCTACGGCCAGGGCAATGGCCGCCAGGATCACCAGAGAGCCGGTCATGAGCCACTGATTTTCCATGCGTTCCTTACGCGGTATCCGTTTGTCTTTGTTGAGGAGTTCTGATGTCATCGGCTTCGAATCAGTCTTTCTTTGTCAGGCATCTTTTCAGGGTTTATTTGTTTCAGGTCCTTTACAAACCTCTGGCCGTCCTGCCAATACCCGGCAGTGGGCTTCAAGGTCGGACACAAACTGATGAAGTACTCATTGAGACGCTTCACCAGCAATTCTCTGACATATTTGCTCACCATGGAGGCCAGAGACACAGGCAAACATCGTGCATCCGCCTTGACCACGAAATGCAGACGAGCCCTGCGATTCTGAGTGGTCATTTCGTAACTGCTCATTTGTTCAGTTTCCCGTATGATACTCAAGTCCGCCCCAGGAAACATGCGTAATAAGCTCTCTCTATAATGAATGCGTCCCCCCTGTCTGTCAACAACCACTTGTAAATCCTCGTTCTTGTCGAGCGCCAGGGCCTCCTGCAGCAGACAACAGGTTTCGGTGAACAGGACATTCGATTTATTGCGAACGACCTCCACACGTTCATTATAGTATGCCACATCCAGACATCGGCTTTTTAGTCCCAAGAACGCCATCTTTTGGCGTTTGAGATCATGGACCAGGGCATTGGCCGCAATACCAATGTCCGCCTCGTCTTGACCCAAGGTCTGGCTTTCCAGGCCAACATACCATGGATACGTCCGGAGGCGCGGCAAACATGGGGGATCCAATAGTTCCATCAACGAGGCAATCGTGTGAGGACTGTACCCCAGCGTGCGACAGACTGCCAGGGTGGTGCGTTGGAGATGCTTGATGCCCGCGGATTTGCTGTGGGCCTTTTTGCTGTCCGTGATGAGCAATCGACCGGCAGCCCGCTTGGCCGTCTTAGTCACGCTGCGATTGAGCAATTGCCACACATCGGATTGGAGGTCTTCGGTGGGTAGTCTAAACGCAGCGCAAGACACGACCAGAGGGCCCAGCAAGGGTCCATAGCCTGCTTCATCGATACCAACCAACACCGCCATACCCTGAGTTCCCCAGTTAACATCTGGATAAAACACAACCCCCTAAACCCTAATCCCTAACCCCTATAAAGTCAACATGCCGAAAACATCCGATGGATTTCGGATGTTTTCGGCATGTCGTACATACGAGGTATCTTGACTCTATTATCTCACAGGCAGCACGTTGATTGACCAATAGTCATTCACCGTGTGAATGATCTCCACCATTTTGTTGTAATCGATGGGCTTGACCATGTAGCCGGCCACACTGTGAGAGAATGTTTGATCAATATCACATGCCTCCGTGGAAGTCGTCAACACGACCACAGGAATGCGGCATAGCGTCTGATTCTTTTTTATCTCTTCCAGAAATTCCAAACCGTTCATGCGCGGCATATTGAGGTCCAGCATGATCATATAAGGCATCTCATTGCTGTCAGAGAGAAGATATTCCAGGCCTTCTTCGCCATTGCCAAGGTGAATGAATTGGTCAATTTCGCCTGTGTGATCGAGCGCACGCTTGATCGCCATGGCATCAATACTATCATCTTCAATGAGCAGTAACGACTTCTTCTTTCGCGGCATTTTTTACCCCTGCGTCTCTATCTGGCAACTCGCTCAGAGTCCAATACAAATCAATAGTGCGAATGGCTTCAACGAACTTCTTGTAATCCACAGGTTTTACGATGTAGCCGGCAACACACAAACGAAAACTCTCAACCACATCGCATTCCTCATTGGACGTCGTCAACACGATCACAGGCGTCGTCCTGAGACAGTCATCCTGTTTGATCACCTTGAGAAACTCGGTTCCATTCATACGCGGCATATTGAGGTCCAACAGGATCACACAGGGAATCTCTGCGTCCGGACTCCTGAGGTATTCAAGCGCCTCTTCACCATTGACTCGGTGAATCAACTTGTTGGTGAGATTAAGATCCTTGAATGCCCGACGCACAGTCATGGCATCAATGCTGTCGTCCTCGACCAACAGTACAGGTTTCGTATTTTTCATTTACAAACCCCTTTTTCTTCAATGTCTGTCATACTGGTTTGTGGGGGTAGGGTAAAGTGGAACACGCGTCCTTTTCCCTCTTCAGACTTGATCCAAAATTCCCCGCCTGATTGTTCTATCATTTCCTTCATCATCACCAGTACAGATTCTTTGCTAAGACTGCTGTCTTCCTGGGTCAGCGAATCATGCAGCGCCAGGGAATGCTTAAATTCCTGATCCACACACTGCGTTAAAGCCTTTTCTTGGCGGATCACGCCCCGAAGTTCGTCGGTCAACGTATTGATCGCATTGGCCAGAAGACCGATCTCATCGTTCCGATCAAACTCGATACGATGCTGTAAATCACCCTGATGGACCACTCGATTGGCCCCGTCGACCAGTTGCGCCAAGGGTCGCCCCAACATGAAGCGAATCGCCAGACTCCCCAGCACCAGCCCCAGCAGCAAGGTACCCAAGCCAGCCAGAGAGATGGTCTGACCGATCCGGCTCACAGCCACTGTCATGGGACCGGGTGACAGCACCAGGGTCAAACGCCCCATGGTCTGCACCACTCCCTGGGCATCATAGTGAGGCACAGGCCAGACAAACGAAGCCACAGGATGCTCCAGGATAGGCCCCTCTTGAAATATCACCTCACCCTGCTGTGTTTGAACTTCGCAATACGCCACAGGCATGGCTGTCACCAGGGCCTTGGCTGTCTCGGTCACACGGGCAACATCTGAGTCAGCCAGTGCCTGCCCCAGTGCGGCCAGATAACGACTGGAAGATTGACTCACCCATTTCCGCATCAGGTCCTGAGCCAGACTCTCCTGTTCCCGCACCGCATAAGCGCCCACCGTTAACAGTGAAAGACCCAGCACTGCCACGAGCACCCAGGTCACTTTATTGGATAGACTCAAATTCATAGATCACCTTAAAAAATACTGATTTTAACAGTGATCTCTGTATCGGCCTCCCCCCATATAAAGACCACAAGTGCAAACAAATATTTTTGGAAATCAGTCGACTCAAAAGACGGGAAACCCGGGCCCATGGCGCAGGCCCGATAGGATCTGCATTAAAGAGACTTAAATCATCGAAACCGAAGAAATTGAATCCATGCCTGGGTGGACCACACCCTGAATTTCAATTCTCGCTTTTTTGTTTATTCGGACCAAAGCAGGCGGTTTGACCCCAGGATTATTCCCTCTCCGATTCCACCATGTCTGACGCTTCAGCCATCATTTTTTGAGTCTCATAATAGTGATTCAATACATACTGTTTGTCCGGGCCGCCCAAATGCTCCCATGGCAAACAAGCCTGCGCATCAAATTCATACGCAGCCGCACCCTCCAGATCCATGCCGCAGGTCTTGAAGGCCTGACACCACAGGTCAAAATAGAAACACTCATCCCACAAGTCAAATCGGGCCCCGGCCCGCCAGACTGTTTCAATGACTTCGGCCATCCGTCGATTGCCCCGCCCGATGGCAGATTCCAGAATGCTGCCGCGTGTGTCGTGAAACTTGAACATCACGAATCCGGCCTTCTGGGCCCGCTTCTCCTCCAGAATGATTGTCTTGGCCCAGTCAAAATAGGCCTGCGGCTTCTGGCCAAGCCATCCCAGAGGCGTGTGGGCCTTGGGCACCAGCCAACTGATCGCCGCATTGATCTGCGCCGTGCTGCCGGCCACGCGCTTTCGCATGCGTCCCAGGTCCTTGGCCAGAGTTACAATCCGGCGAATGTCGGCTTCTGTCTCAGAGGGCAGGCCCACCATAAAATACAGCTTCACCCTCTGCCACCCCGCTGCGTATGCCGCCTCCACAGCGGCAAACAGGTCTTCGTCGCTCAGGGGCTTGTTCATCAGGAGGCGCAGACGCTCACTGGCAGCCTCCACGGCAATGGTCAATCCGCCCTTACGCACAGACGTGAGCAACTGCGGCAACAGCTTCAACTGCCGATCCACGCGCAGACTCGGCACAGACAATCCCACACGCTTCTCCTTGAAATACCCATGCAACCGGGTCAGCAGGGCCTCCAGATCAGGATACTCGGCACTGGACAGACTCAGCAGACTCACCGTATCAAACCCGGATGCCTCATACGCGGCCTTGGCAATCTCGAATATCTTCTCAACACTGCGGTATCGAATGGGACGCTTACAAAAACTCACCTGACAGAATCGACAGCGGCCCGGACACCCCCGCATAATCTCCACACTCACGCGTTCATGAACGGCCTCTATAAACGGCACGATCGGACGCATACACGCAGGCGTTGACTCATAATCCTTGACCACCGCGTTGGACCGCTGCACAGCCACGCCCTCTTCCAGGGCACGGATCGACGTCATCACCTCACCATCATAGATGACTTCGTACAGAGCAGGCACGTACACCCACGCATATTTTCGCGCCGCATCAAGCAGCATCGCACGTTTTGTCTGCCCGGCATCGCGGGCCTTTCTCACATGGGTCACCAGTTCGACCAGAGACTCCTCGCCATCCCCCAGCACAAACGCGTCCACAAAGGGCGCCATCGGCTCACAACTGTTGGCCATGCCGCCGCCGGCAATGATCAGAGGATCGGTCTCCAGCCGGTCCGCACTGCGCACGGCCAGACCGCCCAGATCCAGCATGTTCAGCACATTCGTATAGCACAGCTCCGCATTCAGACTGAACCCCACGATGTCAAACTGGCTCAGGGCCTTTTTGGACTCCAGACTGAACAGGGGCAGTTTCTGCTTGCGCATGACCTGCTCTGCATCGCCCCACGGTGCAAACACACGTTCAGCCAGGACCCCATCCTGACTGTTCAGGATCTCGTACAACACAGCCAGACCCGTATGGCTCATGCCCACCTCGTACACATCCGGAAAACACAGGGCAAACGTCAGATCACACGCAGACCAATCCTTCTTCACCTGATTGATCTCACCCCCGATATAACGAGCCGGCCTGCGAACCCGCCTCAACAGCTCAGATTCTACACGACCCAGTAAATTTTCTATATTTTTCTGATTCATCGCCGTATTATAGCGAGTCGTTTAGAAATAGGAAGGCAGAAGGCTGAGGACTGAAGACTAACGGCTTGGAATGCCGAACACTGAAAATCGAATACTGAAAACTGACAACTATGACTAAAAAAATCCTCGCACTCCTAATCTCGATTGTTTTAGTAGGTCTGGCCGCATGGCGCATTGCCGCGGCCGAACAGCTCGTGACCGTGGAAAGCGGTGTTCACATGGTGATGGGCACCTTTAGCCGCATCGTGGTCGTGGCCCCAAACGAGGCTTCAGCGCAGGCTGGCATCCAGTCCGCGCTGAGTGCACAGACGCGCATAGACCTGTTGATGAGCTATCAGCGTGAGGATTCGGAATTGGCCAGGATCAATGCCCAGGCCGGTGACCACCCGGTGGTAATTACGCCAGAAACCATGGCGGTCCTGCAGGAGGCCCGGCGCATCAGCCAGATCACGAACGGGGCCTTTGACATCTCTGTCGCCCCCTTGATCGACCTGTGGAAACAGGCCTCAGACACCAACACGCCCCCCACCGACCTTCAGATGGCCGATGCCAAATCCAAGGTCGACTGGACCCAGGTCATCCTGGATCCCAATGCACAGACCGTGGCCTTTGGCAAGCCTGGCATGAAACTGGATCTGGGCGGTATTGCCAAGGGGTATGGCATCGACCTGTGCATCCAGGCCCTCAAAGACCACGGGGCCGCAGGCGGCATGGTGGATATCGGGGGGGACATCCGCTGTTTTGGCAGGGCGCCCAACCACAAAACCGCCTGGCACATTGCACTCCAGGATCCCCGCAGCGCCAACCACCCGGAAGTCGATCAGGTGCGATTGGTCCTGAAGGTCACGGATCGCGCGGTGACCACCAGTGGCCACTACTATCGCTTTGAATGGGTGGGCCATGAGAAGGTCAGCCACATCATTGACTCTCACCAGGGCACCGGCGCCAGCCAACTGTCCAGTGTCACGATCCTGGCCCCCACGGCCATGACCGCCGATGCCCTGGCCACAGCTGTGAGCGTCATGGGTCATGAACAAGGCCTGGCCCTGATTGAAACCCTGCCCGATATTGAGGCCATTGTGATTGACGCAGACAGTGTCACCATGGGCCAGACCCCCGGCGCACACATGTTCATTCGTTAAAAAGGAGACATCATGAAAAGGTTCTTATTGACATTGTCGTTTATTTGTTTACTGACGGGCCGCATGAAGGTCCATGCCGCGGCTGCCCTGGACATCCCTGACGTAGCCCCCAAGGATCGCATTTGCTTTGCACTGTATACGGCACAGGACAATATCCTCAAGATGACTGCACAGCTCTACCCCTTGAAAGACAACGAGAGCCGCATGGCCATGCTCGCAATCCAGAAAGACAACCAGTGGGAGACAGTCGCCCAGGCACAGATCACTGAGAATGAGTACGGCAACCAGGCCCAGGACAAGACATGGACCGCCCATTTCCGTGTTCAAGATTGGGACATGACACGGGATTGGCCCTACAGGGTAGTGGCGCTCGACGGAGTGGCGGTCTACAAAGGGCTGATTCGCAGCGATCCCGTGAATAAGGATGAGATCGTGGTGGCCGCGTTTACGGGCAACTCCATTTACAAACCGCATGGTGGGGACATTCCTCGCAGTGATATTGTCGAGAATGTCAAGAAACTGAACCCTGACCTGTTGTTCTTCTCAGGGGACCAGGTCTACGACCACACGCATCATCTGGGGTATTGGCTTAGGTTTGGACAGGACTTTGGTGAGATCATCAGGAACACGCCCACCATCACGATCCCGGACGACCATGATGTGGGACAGGCCAATCTCTGGGGTGCCTCCGGCAGAAAATCAAACACAGGCGCAGGCCATGATGGCGGCTATTTCATGCCGGCCACCTACGTCAAGGCCGTGGAACAGGCCCAGACCTGGCACCTGCCCGATCCCTACGACCCCACGCCCATTGGCCAGGGCATTGGCGTGTACTACACGGACCTCACGCTGGGACGCATCAGCTTCGCCATTATCGAAGACCGCAAATTCAAGACAGGGCCTGAAGGCCTGATCCCAAAGCAGGGGCCCCGTCCGGATCACATCCTGAATCCGAACTATGACCCCAAGAGCGTGGACGTCCAGGGCGCCGTACTCCTGGGCGAGCGTCAATTGAACTTTCTCAATGCCTGGGGACAGGACTGGCAGGGCGCAGACATGAAGGCCGTGTTGTCCCAGACCCTTTTCTGCGGCAGTGCGCATGTGCACGGTAAGATCGGGGGACGTCTCCATGCAGACCTGGATTCCAATGGGTGGCCCCAGACAGGACGAAACAAGGCATTGGCTGAGATGCGACGCGCTTTTTCAGTGCACATTGCAGGCGATCAACACCTGGCCACGATCATGCGCCATGGCATTGAGGATTGGGATGATGCAGGCTACTCGTTCTGTGTCCCTTCCATCGCCAACCTGTATCTACGGTGGTGGGATCCGTTGGAACCCGGAGCCAATCGTGTACCCGGCATGCCCGAATATACAGGCCGCTATTTAGACGGCTTCGGCAACCACGTGACCTGCTGGGCCGCTGCCAATCCCTCCAAGGAACCCAATGGCGGCAGCAAGCTCACGACCAGGGCCGCTGGATTTGGCGTGGTCCGATTTGCCAAACCGACCCGGGAGATCACCTTTGAGTGCTGGCCGCGTCATGTCGATGTCACAGGGCCGATCACACAGCAGTATCCTGGCTGGCCCAAGACGATCCAACAGACTGACAACTATGGGCGCATGCCTCTCGCGTATCTGCCCGCATTGAACATCAAGGGACAGACCAACCCTGTGGTTCAAATCGTAGACGAGTCAAATAATGACGTGGTGTACACCCTTCGAATACTCGGTCAATCATTTTCTCCCAAGGTCTTTCATGAAGGCACCTACACGATCAAGGTTGGCGAAGGTGACCACATAAAGACATTCGACAGTGTAAAGTCAATACCGTCTAAGAATGGCAAGACCATTGAAGTGTTCCTGCAGCTTGGCTTATAAGACCTCGTCGGTGCCCCAAGGGAACACCGAACGGCTCCTCACGCAATGTGTCAGCCACACACAAGGCCGCCTTAATCGATTCAACCAAAGTCACAGCGTCTGCCTGATCCACGGCATAGACGGCCTGCAGCTCGAGCAAATCCACCACCCGATGGAGCAATTCCATTGTGGGCACAAAGGTGTCCGGCCAATCAGCACACAATCTCTCAAACACACGGCCTTCGATCTCGGGTGCGTTTTTCAACAGGGCGAGTGCCTCATCATCGGCATCCAACACATCCCTCACCCACTGACGGTCCTCCGGAGGCAATGGCCAGGCCTGCTTACCCGACTCAATACGCCAGGTCGACGGCAATTGAACACGCAGCGCAGTTTCCATGTTATCGAACACCAGGCAGTCAAAGAGGGTCTCATAGAAATCAGCAGCCTCCTCCTGAATGGGTATCTGTTGAGCCAATGCATCCAGATCCTGAAGCGTTGCAGGATCACCTGCCTTTCTAGTAGCCCGGACCTGCGCCTGCACCCTCAAATACCCCGAAACATGGACCCATCCCAGCAGCAGAAACGGAGAAAGAATCAGCAAGGCGATCCACAGTCTTTTAAGCCGCTTTCCAGACATCTTGTGATGGGCCACAACTCTATCCTTTCACTCACAGAATAAAGGGCATCTCACCACAAAAACATATGGGCTTCAGAGTTCCAGTGCAAGTTCACCGACGTGTCCCGATATAGTCACTGGTCATGGGATAGTGTCGATTGGTATAGCCCATGGTGTGGTGACACACGTCGCTGCGATACAGGGGGTCCTGCATCAGACAGACTCTTCGGTCCTTGGCCGGTATCGTGGTACTGTAGATGCGCAGTTCTCCGCGTACAGCCGTGACGAGCTCTTCCCGCCAGTCGCCCTGGATGTCAGCCACCTGTTGAACACTGCCTTCTATGGAGACGCCTTCAATGGGTGTCAGTGCTGATCCGTTCCATTTGGCCAGCCCCCGGCGACTCACACATTCACGCAGGAGATCTGCATCCCACCAGGCCATGAGGCCCTGAGGCGGTACTGGCCCCTCGATACGCTGGCCCGTGGCCGAGTAGTAAAACCGTCCACCGGCCATCTCCATGCCGGGACGCGTGGGATCGATGTCTGCAGCCATGGCACTGTCCAGTTCGTTGTCACGATTGGGCTGGTCTGCGCCAAACAGAATAGCGCCGGTGCGTGCGTCCACCAGACAGGCCCCATGACGCGGGTGCGGTTCCTCGATGATATACCAGATCTCCCATCCCGGGTGACTCGGTACGATGTCACCCATATACGACCGGTCACCGTGGCCGAGGCCCGTACACCACATCGTGCGTCCGTCCTGGTCAATGGCCAGAGAGCCGTTGATGATCTCATCGAATCCGTCACCGTCGATGTCACCGGTCTTGACGGTGTGCTGGCCCTGGCCCTGGTACAGGAACGGGGCGCGTTCATTGGTCCATCGCCAGACCTTGCGGAGTTTTTTATTTTCCAGGACCCAGGCATCCACCTTCATCCTGCCGTATGTGCCGCGAACCGCCAACAATGCCGGAGTCTTGCCGTCCAGGTACGCCACAGCCATCATGTGACGGCTGGCACGGTTGCCTGTGTTGTCCCCCCAATCCTGCACCTGGCCAAGTTCAATCCATGGCGTCCTGTCAATGAGTTCACCGGTCTCGCCGCTGTACACGGCCAGGTATTCGGGGGCATCCAGCAGAGGTCCTTCCAGGCCGCTGGGCAGCATGTCGTCGCGAGTGGCGGCATAGTCACTGGACCGCACACACACCTCGGCCTTGTTGTCCCCGTCCAGGTCACGCACCACCATGGGGGTCCACCAGACGCCCATGTCCACATTCCACCCCAGGTCAATGCGCCACATGAAGGCACCGGTCTTGCCGTTGTAGCCATCATATTTGAATGACCCGCGATTGGGCGACATGCGTCCCGGGTCCTTGCCGCCGCCCGGATGCTTGACCACATAATCATAGATCTGATCGCCGTCCAGGTCGCCAATGGCCACCATGGACACACCTGTCACGTCATCCTTCAGTGCGATGGATCGATAGGGCAGCTTTCCGCAGGCGGCCGACTCGGACAGGGCCTGTTCCTGCCCGTTAACCACGGCTCGCACCCTCCAGTGACATGTGGATCCTGCGGGCACGGCAGGGTCCACGAAGTCCGTGGTGTGGACAATAGGCAGTGCATTGAGCTTCACCGACTGCTGGTCTCCCACGGACCGGTACACATTGAATGTCACGCCCTCCGGATCACTCTTGAGCAGACGCCACCCCACATACGCTGCGCCGTCGCCCACAGGCATAACCACCAATCCCCGATTGAGGGATTCCTCGATGCGAGTCTCAGACCAGCCCAGTCTGGCATTGGGATCATAGAGCGGGTCCATGGCGTAGAAGTTCAGATTCGGAGGGATCTCCTCTTCCGTGATCTCACGCAGGCCTCGGTCGTTGCCTTCAGGCGGACGCGTCCCCCCCTGCCTGATCCGTGGTCTTGTGCCCTGCGCCTGGGCCACAGTCAAACTCACCAGAACTACCAGCACGACACTGACACAGAGTCTCTTTCTGAACATGGTGACACGACCTCTATTTATTCTCTTCCAGAATCCCCATGCCGCTGCGGTCAGGATACGCCGGACGTTTGGCAGGCACATACGGATGCTCTTTGATCTCCTTGAGCATCTCCTGGACCGCAGCATCGAGCTGTGGGTCGCCGCCTGTCACCATGAGGGCCGGATCGTCAATGACCTCGACGTCCGGGTCCACGCCGTGGCCTTCCATGGTGAGGGTGCCGTCTGTTTCATAGAAGGTGATAAACGGGACCGTGATGGAGCCGCCGTCAATAAAGGCGGGATTCCTGGCAATGCCGATCACGCCGCCCCAGGTCCGCATCCCGATGAGCTTGCCCAGGCCGGCCTTGCGGAACAGATACGGGAAGATGTCACCACCCGAACCGGATTCGCCATTGATGAGCATGCACTTGGGGCCTTGATGACTGAACGTGGGCACGCGCCAATCGTGTTCATAGCGTTCAAAAATGTGCATATAAATGGGCCGGTTGAGCAGTTCCACAAAGCGGTCTGCAATATTGCCGCCCCCATTCCAGCGTTCATCCACGATCAAGGCGGCCCTGTTCATCTGGCCGTAGAACTGACGGAACAATTCACGCTGACCTCGCCCGCCCGTGTCAGGCACGTGGATGTAGCCCACCTGCCCGCCCGACGCCTTGTCCACATACGCCCGGTTCTGCTCGACCCAATGGCGGTATCTCAGTTCACCCTCGGACCGCATCAGATCCACCACCAGATCGATGGCCGTGTCGGGATCTGGGTCTTTGCTGACCTTCAATGTCACGGTCTGACCGGCCAGGCCTTCAAATGCCGCCCAGGGGGCCTTGGCGGTATCCACAGGCATACCATTGACTGCAAAGAGGTACTTGAACTGTTCGCGTTCTTCGGGTTTCAAATCGTGCAGAATCGACCGGGCATCCGTGTCCCAGACACCGCCCTCGTAGACCTGGCTTACACAATAGTAGCCCTGGTCCAGTTTGAAATCGACGCCAAGATAGCCGATGGACCGGGTCGGGCCGGATTCCAGATCCCCTCCCCTGAAGTACGTGTGACCTGCGTTGATCTCACTGATCATCTCAGAAATTACATACCCCAGGTCGCGACGTGAGATACAGTCGTCCAGCATGGCACTGTATTGCCTGCGTACAGCAGGCCAGTCCACCTGATGCAGGCCGGGATCATAAAAATAATCCCGCATAAACCGCCACGCATCCATGAAGATCTGACGCCACTCTTCCCGGGGCTCGATCACCACGTTCATGGGCTGCGTGACCACAGCGGCGTCGAGCTTCTGGTCCGGCTTGGCTTCAATAAATCCGGTTTTACCACTGCTGCGCACCAGCAGCTTCTTGCCATCCGGTGTCATCTGAATGACAGACGCATCTTTGAGAACGGTCTTTTCTTCGTGTTTTTCATCTGCCGGGTCAAAGAGCTGGATCTCGGAGCCCTCCTCGCCCCTGCGCAGGTACACCACCTGGTTTTTGTCATTGACTTCCAGATAGCGGAATTGGCCGCGACCGACCGGCAGGCGAAAGGCCCGCTGTTCCATATTGGCCAGGTCGATCTTGATGGGCTTGG
>JAIPFM010000097.1 GCA_021736645.1 Phycisphaerae bacterium
CACACACCAACCCAATAATACGACGTGAATTCATCTTTACCACCCCCAAATTAAACCACTTCGATTTCGAGCCAAAGGCTCGCATCGACCCCCCCGGGTCAATTCATGTGCTAAGCATATCAGATCAGGCACTCGAATAAAAATAAAATTCAGCCGGCCCCGCGATTTTGTGGGAACTAAAAACAAATCCGTGGAACCCAATAAAAACAACGCGGTCTTCTCGGACCGTGGCTTGCACTTTCTAAATTTTTTTCTGGACAACACTGGCTCTAGTCCAGAACAACGGCGTCCTGATACGCCGGCACCATGACATCCCAACCGGTCTCTGCCTGAAGATATTGCTGGAAGTGGAATGCGCTCTGGACCTCGCCATGCACCACAAACACCTTCTTGGGTGCCTTTTCCAGGCCTCGGAGCCACTGGAGAATCTCGGTCTTGTCGGCATGCGCAGAAAATCCATGGACCTGAACGATCTCCGCCTGAACCCTGTAATCTTCGCCCAGGATACGAACGTCCTTCTGTCCCTCCACAATGTATCGCCCCAGCGTACTGGCCGCTTGATACCCCACAAACATCACCGTGTCTTCGCGCCGGGTAATGTGCGTCACCAGATGGTGCTTGACACGCCCGCCTGTGCACATCCCTGACCCGGCAATGATCATGGTGGGCCCGTGCGATTCACTGATGGCCTGAGACTGTTGTTTGGTCTCCACCAGTTGCAGACCGGGAAAGGTGAATGGCGAGTGACGCTCATTCATATGCTGGATCATGTCCTGGTCGTACAACTCCGGGTGCCTGGCAAATACCTTGGTAATGCTCGTGGCCATGGGGCTGTCCAGGAACACCTTCATGGGCGCAATGGCCCCTTCCATCAGCAACTCGTTCACATGATACAGGACCTCCTGCGACCGCTCCAGGGCAAAGCTCGGGACGATCAGGGTCCCGCCGCGATTCATGGTCCGGTTGATCACCTCGGCCATCTGTCGCTTCACATCCTCTGTGCCGTGATGAACCCGATCCCCGTAGGTGGACTCGACCAGGATGTAGTCCGTCTCGTGCACAATGGAAGGATCGCGCAGAATCGGCTTGTTGGGACGCCCCATGTCCCCTGTGAACAACACGCTGCGTGCCTCGGCCACGTGATTGACTGTGATCTTGATCAGCGATGATCCCAGCACATGGCCGGCCTCGTACAACTTGGCGTCAATCCCCTCGCGAATCGTCACGGTCTTTTTGTACGGCAACGGATGAAACAGCGGAAAACACGCGATTGCATCTTCTATGGTATACAGGGCGGCCGGAGGAAACGGCCCTTCACGCCCCTCTTTCTTGTGACGTTTCTGCTTGTACTCGGCATCTTCTTCCTGCAGCTTGCCGGCATCCATAATAATGATCTTGGCAATCTCGGCCGTGGCCTCCGTACAGTATATCGGACCTGAATACCCCTCTTTGACCAGCTTGGGCAGCAATCCGCAGTGATCCAGGTGGGCATGCGTCAAAAACACGGCGTCAATCTGATCGGCAGGCACCACAAACGGTTCCCAGTTACGTGACTGAAAATCACGTTCCTGATACAACCCGCAATCCACCAGAATTTTACATCCATTCGCCTCCAACAAATATCGGGACCCTGTCACATTCTGTGCTGCCCCCAGAAACCGCAATGTCATCTGCATAGTCGCCTCATGATCAAAGGTTGAAATTCTAGGAGTGTGTCGGACAATCTCGTCGTCAGCCCGCCTGCCCCTAGGGGGAGAGCGAGCGGTTTTGTGACTGGCAAGGACGGCGAAGCAGGTCCCCTGGGGATCGATACAGCCGGACGCAGTCCAGTCGCAAAACAAGCCGCTCGAAGCCAGATCGGATTCTCCGACACACTCCTGGGGAAAGTCTATAGGACATTGACTCTGTCGGCAAGCAAAAGGCCTCAAATGAATTCCGAAAAACCAAAGCGATCAAGACCTCTTGTGGGGCTTCTCACCCCAATGCACCTCTCCAATGCCCTGCAGCAGGCATGCCCGGATCTCGTATGCTTGCGAAAGAATAGCAGTTGAACGCGGCTGGGATTGCCTCTATAATCGACGGGTAAGACAATGGATTGAAAACGTTAACTTAGGAAGTCTTGTCATGGCAAACCCTGTCACAAAAAAGAGCCTGTTGAGCCTGTTGATTCTGATCTGTCTGACCAGCGGCTGTGTGGAACGTCGACTCACGATTCGCACGTCACCGGATGACGCCCTGGTCACACTCAACGATGAAGAAATCGGCACCTCTCCTGTGACCACGTCTTTTCAGTGGTATGCAGACTACAACATTCGTGTGACCAAGCCGGGCTACCAGACCCTGGAGACGCACCAGAAACTCAAGGCCCCCTGGTATGACTACTTCCCATTCGATTTCTTTGCACAAATCCTGTATCCGGGGCGCATTGTGGATGAACATACCTGGAGTTTTGATCTGGAACCGGCCCAGCCTGCAGATCGAGACACCGTGATTCAGCAGGCCCAAACCCTTCAACAAGAAACTCAGGCCCAGTTCGAGTAGAGCCATGAAAGCCATTCGAGTCCATGCCTTTGGTGAGGCTGACATGCTTCAGTGTGAAGCGGTGCCCGATCTGACGCCCAAGCAGGATCAGATCCTGATCCGGGTCAAGGCCATTGGCGTCAACCCTGTGGACACGTATATTCGCAGCGGGCAGTACGCCGTCACACCGGATCTACCCTACACGCCTGGCTCTGATTGCAGCGGCACTGTGGAGGCCGTGGGGCCGGAGATCCGATCATTCGCCCCAGGGCAGCGTGTGTACACCAGTGGGTCTGAGACCGGCACGTATGCCCAGTTTTGCCTGTGTACGCCTGACCAGGTGCATCCACTGCCTGACATGATCACCTTTGAGCAGGGTGCGGCCTTGGGCATTCCCTATGCCACCGCGTGTCACGCCCTGGTGCACAAGGCCCGGGCAAGCGCTGGCCAGACCGTGCTGATCCACGGCGCAAGCGGCGCTGTGGGCACAGCCGCCATTCAGCTGGCTTGCAGCATGGGATTGACTGTACTGGCCACAGCAGGCACTGACGCCGGACTGGAATTGATCTCACATCTGGGGGCCCACCAGGTGTTCAATCATCATGACCCCCATAGAGTGACACAGATTCAGGCCGTGACCCGGAATCGCGGCGTGGATATCATCCTGGAGATGCTGGCCAATGTCAATCTGGCCACAGATCTGGACCTGCTCGCAACGCAGGGGACGGTCATCGTGATCGGCAGCCGAGGCACTGTAGAAATCAACCCCAGGCTCCTCATGGCCAAGGGGACATCGGTGCAGGGTATGATCCTGGCGCACGCCACGCCTGAGCAAAGACTGGCGCTGTTTGAGCGGATTCACGCAGGTCTGATCCATGGGACACTAACGCCTGCCATCGGGACCGCCTTGCCCCTGGCTCAGGCATCTCTGGCCCATGAACAGGTCATCTCAGGCCCTCACCAGGGCAAGATCGTGCTCATTCCGTGACCGGTGATCCATAGCCATAGGTCCTGATCGCAGATGCATTTCCGCCCGTATGATCGAGGGTCAGGTGAATCCATCGAATATCTGCCTGGACCAGTTCCTCCAGAATGGTCTGCGATATCCCCGGCTCCAGTCGCGGTTCAAACAGGAAATGCTCCACTCGGTTGTGGTGCTCCGGTCTGTAGGTTTGCGAAAAATACCCGGTCAATACAATCGGTTCTGACGTCAATCCGTCAATCACGGTGTGGTCCCAACGCAACAGAGGGGCAGTCGCTCCCAGCGCAAACCAGGTGCTGTTCTCTTTCCCCTTGGGCAGCGCCGGATAATAAAAAGACGATGAAATACTGATCCCGTCTGCCACCAGAGCCCTCTCCTCAAACAAATCATTGTCTGAGGGCTCAGGCGGCACCCAGAGGTACACACTGTTTCGGCTTGTGACATCAATCGCTTTCGAGGGGTCGCCTGTCCACGCCATGACAGAATGGTCATATTCAACATCCACACGAAGGCATTTAAAAGGCACATTCAATGGTTCAGATCCGAAATTCTCCAATGTAAAAATCGGGAACTCCGCCTGTGAGACGGTCCTGGGAATCTCTCGGGTTGTCAACTGATACCACCTGGGATTGGCCAGATCCGGCATGGCCCAGCCATCCTTGACATAATCGGCGCCAGAAAGATGAGAGGAGGAGGGCCAGGATGTCACGTCACTGTCCGAGGTACGAACCTGATCGTCATCCAGAAATTCCATGGTCAGACGCGTATAAATGCCCTGATCAAAGGCCTCCTGATCGAGACGTGTGTTTCGAGTTTCCAGTGTCCAGCGGGATTTCAACCGGTGATAGGCAAGGATGTCAAGATCATTGCCGATGAGTTCAGGTTCACCTGTATACAATTCAAGAGGCGTACAGGTATTGATCAAAAACGGCGTCTGCTCTACGGTCTGATCGGGCTCGGGCATCTGCCGTACCTGCTTGATCACCAGGCCGCCGTCCGGTACAACCTCGCCGCCCGGTGACATCAGCTTGTACTCCAGATCCAGGGCATAGCCCTGCTTGCCAGTGACCAGACCGAACTGGTCATACACCTGCCTGAGAAGTTCTGCCAGGGCCACATAGTCGTCACGCCAGGCCATCACAGTGCCTCCCAGAGGCACCAGGCTGGAAGAGTGCGAGAGCTTGGGAAGCACGGCCCCGGACGGCAAGACCTGAACCACCACCTCTTCAGGCATCGAGGCATCCACGGGATTCGTCACGGACACGGCACCGGCCTGTGTCACCAGGTGGATGACCAGATTGCCGAAATCCGGATCCACCGTCATGGTGGCCACACCATTGGCCAATTCCAGGTCATCCGGGAAGGCATGATGCACCAACACCCCCATGCCCACGTCGGATTCGTTTACATCTCTTCGTAGGCGTTCCAAAAAGGCATTGGTATTGTAAAAACTCGAATAGGTTTTTCGGATCGCATCAAACACACTGAGTTCAGAGGCTCTGTTGGGATCGCACGCACAGAGGTCATCGGCATCCAAATCATCCTGCAGACATCCACTGAAGCTGTCGTACAAACCCGCGCCCGTAAAATCTGCGCTGTCTTCGACATTGGTGGAGCTGCGAAAACGCAGCATGGCATTGGGATCAAAGCCTGTGTCAGGCGCCGCCAGATGCTCCAGGATCATGCTGCGAAGCCGGTCTCCAAAGGTGGTCACTCCGGGATTTCTGAATAGACTTCGAATAACCGCCAGATCGACAGCCAGTTGCTGCATGTCGGCAGGTGGATAACTCGGGTACAAGGCCAGGCGATGTTGTATTTCTTCACGGAGCGTCTGGCCTGTGACGGCAGGTGACACATGCCATCTGGTGAGATCATTCACGTCATCCGTGAGATACAGGCCATTGAGCGTGACCGGCTGATCGGAGGCATTGTACAGTTCAATCCAGTCAGGCCAATTCCCGGACTCATCCGGATCTTCCAGTGTCGTTTTGTTGTCTGCCATCAACTCGTTGATCACAAGACCGGTCCCTAAGGTTGGGCTTTGATCCGAATTGGCACGACCGGGTGTCGAGTCACTCTGAAACTGCCACTCATCTGATCCGTCCGTGACGCGGCCAAAGGACACATCTTCCTGTTGGGCCTCAAAGGTCACTTCATCCAGAATCGTGACACCGTCTGCAGCGACCAGCATCAAAGACTCCCCGTCTCTGGACAGTTTAAAATCAGCATGCAGGGGGCCTTGGGACACATCACTGTCTGCGTAGATCAGGACAAAGCCTCCGGGAGCCACCACCATGGGCTCAGAGGTCATGATGGGCTGATCCAAAAAAGCGTTCCACACATCAAAGGTCAGGGCCAGACTTTTGGGGCTGTAGTCAGGCACGGCGGCCCTGAGGATGCCAAAATTGGACGCTTTACCGCCCACATAGCAGACATCTTCCGGACGGATCAGGTCTGTGGGAATACTCACATCGCCATAGGTCTGGATGGCTGAAATTACCAGAGGTACAGGTTTTTTGAGCTCGAGAATCTCAGACACGATCATGTCAGTCAACAGGTCCTGGGTGTCGATGAAGCCGATTTCGCAGCCATGGACCGAGTCGTCGTAGACGCTCATAATCACCCGCTGCCCGATCAGGTCCTGGGCACGCTGTGCATCGTCAGCCAGGGACAGATACACAAACGGCACCCTGTAGGTATTGGCCAGGATCGCGACATGGCTGTTGGGCGTGGACGGCACCAGAGACACAATGCCTGCCACATAGGGCAATTCTGCAGGGATGGCATCTGTCAGCAGAATATCGCGGGGTGTCAACTCACCGGTGTGATAAGCATGTTCAATATTGACGGCAGACACGAACTTTAGCGTCCCCAGGGCCCAGCCCTGAGAGTAACAGGTGTTGCCTTCAGCCCAACGGGCCGTGGATCCCAGAGGGATGCCCTGAGCCGCAAACCAGTCTTCGTTGGCCAGGGCCACGGCCTGCTGTTCGTAGGTCGGGAAATAGAATGCCTGAACATTGGGATCTGCGAGTACAGAGCGCCTCACGCGATCATACAGGGTCGCGATTTCTTCACGTGTAAAGGTATCCTGTCTGACAAACTGGATGCCATACTCCAGGATGTCCACGTCTGCGGCACTCACCAGGGGCGGCAGAATCACAGCGCCGAGAATCGCCTCCTGATCTTGTTCAAAGAGAGTCACTGCATTGAATTGAGCCGATGTCATGCCCACAAACGGATCCAGATGCTGGGCTGCAAAGTCATAGTGAAACACATAGCGCCGACTGTCCTGAAAATGGACGACATTGGCATCATACGGGTCCAGGAGAATCGTGAACTTCACCCACCGGGCGCTGTCTCTGGAGGTTCCCCGGGAAAACAGGGGGTCGGCCGGGAACTCCACCTCAGCGTTCCATGCCTCTGAGGGTGTCACTGTCAAGACGCCGGCCCTGACGGGCAGGACGCCGAAACTTATGACGATCATGCAAAACACGGCAAAGATTGAAATCCTGCGACTCATGGATGACTCCCAAATCCTTTTTCTGTGTGACACGTCTCAAGAGTCCAACCCGTCATGCCCGGAACAAACGACCGAATTGGCTCAATTCCCAAGGGGGCGATAGTGCTAGTCATACCTCACATCAATGCCCGGATTATTGTCTCTGATGGCTTGAATATCCGCCCCAGCCTGGCTGTCCAGAGGATTGCCCTCCAAAAACAATGACTTGAGATGTGTCAATTGTGTTAATGGCGAAATATCAGACAGAATGTTGTATCGCAAATCCAACGTTTCCATCTGTGCCATATTTGCGAGAACAGACACCTCTGAAATCACATTGTAGGCCAGCTTCAAGTCCTTCAGCCCGGTCATATATCTCAACTCTCTTAAATCGTAAACGAAATTCTCCTGCAAATCCAGGGACTCCAGATTGGTCAAGGACGATAAGGCTGAGAGGCTGCCCTGAAATTTGTTGTCTCTGAGTGTCAAGGACGTCAGTTGTGTCATGCCGCTCAACGGCGACAGATCCGTGACCCCATTGCCATGCACATCCAAACTGGACAACTGAGTCAAGGTCGCGACACCGGACAAATCACTCAGCCCGTTTTCCGACAGATCGAGCCTTCTCAACTGGGTCAGAGATTTTAATGGGGAGACGTCTGTCACCTGGTTTCTTCGGAGATTCAAGATCTGCAAATTGTGAGCCGCCTGAATGCCCGTGAGATCTTTGATGCCCCGCTCTCGCAGATCCATACTCGTGACCCACATCAGATCCTCCTCAGTGGGCTCTCCCCAAATGAACAGAACATCCTGAATCGCGGCCTTCAGATTTGCATCCTTGATCACAAAGCCAAGAGACTCGGTATAGGTCCGGCTTGCAAACACGGACCCCCCGTATACCCCCTGATTCAGTCGTTGACCATTGGGGTCGGTTTCCTGACCCACAGAGGCGGACTCCAGTCCTGCATCGATGCACGGGCTGGTGACATCGTCCTGAACAAAGGTCTGTGTCAGGTCATCCCAGTGCCCTGCCTGACTCTTTAAATGGTAGTCGCCAGGCAACCACACACTGACAGAAGACGCCCCGGTCAACACCAGAATCGGCACGTCCGGATGGACCCAGGCCCCGGACCTGACAAAACAAGGGTCCGCCAGGATATTGCCTGGCCCCAGGCCCTGCTCCTGCACATCACAGAATTGAGAGACGGCCAGGCTGGTGGCATCTGCACGAATCCCTCTGGGCGTATTGCCCCAGACAATACTGTCCAACATGAGCAGTTGACTGTTCTCCAGCACAATGCCGGCCCCCAACGCCCCGCCGCTGTTGTCTGCAATCGTGCTGTTCATGATCATGAGATTGCAGTCCACGGCAGTCACGGCCCCGCCTGTCACGTGGCCCGAGTAGGTTCCTGTGATCAAGCAATTGATGAGCGTGGGTGTACAGCCGAGACATTCAATCGCCCCTGTGGGAGAGCCTTTGCCCCCCACCACAGCCATGCCTTTGAGTACGGACCCGAGGCCTGAGAGGGTTTCTGTAAAACGAATCGCCGGGGCTTGCCCTAATCCATACAACAGCGGCATGTCACCTGTATTGGGATCATTGGGGTCCATGCCCCTGATCTCAATGGCCTTGCCCTGAAAATCGATGTTTTCATAATACGTGCCAGGCAGCACCTGAATCACAAAACCATCCACTGCCAGGTCCACCGCCTCTTGAATGGAGTCAAAGGGATGATGGACAGTACCGTCTTCCAAAGCGTCACTCACGACCCAATCACCTGGCCCGGGGTCCGCCGGTGCATTGTCATCCACAAAAAGGAGAGGGATGTGTTCCTCTGCATAAAAATTGGCGGTCACGGTATAGGTGCCATCCACAATCACGGCCGTACTGGCCGACTGGGCATCGATCACCTTTCCGGCCTCTGCAGCAGAGCCGGTCCATCCGGAAAAGGCATATCCTGCATTGGGCGTGGCGTTCATCACAATGAAGGTTGAACTGGTGTAGGGTCCCTGCATCCCCTCGCCCGGCACAGTGACACTGCCGCCTTGCGTGGACGTGATGGTCAAGGTGTAACGAATCCCTCCGCTGCATGCATCATACTCGATGTCAAGGCCCGGATTGTTCTGTTGGATGATGGGAATATACTGGCTGCAGGCATCTTCATTGAGGGGATTGGAAGTCAGTGTCAGAATGGTTAACCTGTGCAGGCTCGCGATAGGAGAAATGTCGGTAATCTGATTATAGTCAAGTTCCAGCCGGTTCAGAGAGGTCAGGTTGGCGACCACAGCAATATCACTGATCTGATTGCGATCAATGTTCAATTCAACCAAGGCCTGCAGCCCTGCCAGCATGGAGATATCATAAATCTGATTCGTGTCTATATCCAGATTCATGAGGGAATGCATACCGGACAAGGCCGAAATATCCGCAATCCCATTATTGTCCGCATACAGCTGCCGCAACGAGGTCAATCCTGACAACGGCGATAGATCACTGGCGTTGTTATCTTCAATATTGAGATACCCAAGGTTTGTCATGCCAGACAATGGCGACAGGTCTGAGACTCGATTCGCATACAAATCCAGGTGGGTCATGTGGACAAGCGTACTCAAGGGAGTGATGTCAGTAATCGCATTGGCAGCCGCCTGAAGTCTGGTCAAATTGGACGCATGCTCCAGGCCTGTCAAATCTGTGACCCGCTTGTAGTTAATATTGAGCTCGGTCAGAGCCAACATGTCCGACGATGTGGGATTGCTTACATTCAGTGCGGACTCTACTGCAGCCTTCAAATTTACATCGGAAAAATGCACCGGGCCTTGCGCCATGGCTGAAGTGGTGCACAAGGACAGGTATAAAGAAATGAACCAACACCACACACTTTGATTCGACGATCTCATAAATCACCCCTAGCATTCTGAAAAAAACATGGCCTCCGTGCAGTCTAAGCGAGATCCCTCTCTTGCGTCGTCCCCTAATTTAAGACACCCTAACAAAAGCCTGCTGGCTTCGGCTGGCTGCAGCGTTCACCTGCGGTGTTGGCCTGCATCGATCCCCAGGGAACCTGCTTCGGCCGCCTTGCATCTGAACACTTCGCTCAGCGCCCCCCTGGCGGCAAGCGGGCCGACGCGACGGTTTTGTCAGCGTGTCTAAATGAACCAACGCAAGACCACCTTGTCAGGAAGCCTTGCGCTGGCATGTCTTATAATCGCTGGCGATTTTAATCCGAATTAACTTCTGGCTTGATCCAGAATCAGTGCCTTGACCTGCTGACTCGGCAGATCCAATGCACCAAACGCCGTGGCCGCGTTTTCACGCAGGCTCTCGTCTGTGTCCGCAGAACGAATCAACTCATAGATAGCCTTGACCGTCGCCGTGTCCACGTTGCCGCCGAACAAACGTCCGGAATCAGCCAGGGCCATAAAGGCAGCATTACGGCTGTCCACAGGATTGGCCTCATCCATGGCGACTGCGGCGATGGCCTTCTGGGCCATGGGACTGTTCAGGTAGGCCAGAGCATGGGTCGCCAGAACCTTCAGCGTGGCATCACTGTCCTGCGACGCCTTGATCAGTGCGTCCTGAGCCAGGGCCAGGTCAAACGAACGATTCTGTGTGGCGCCCAGCTTGACCAGTGCCTCAATGGCACGGAAGTCATACCGCGTATTCAACGTCTCGCTGCCAGGCAGATCTGCATTCTGACCTGCCTTTTCTATGGCGTCTGCCAGGTTGCCCATGACCAGGTCACTCTCCTGGAAACGTCCGCTGGGACTTGCCTGGGCAATGGCAATCGCAGCGCTATAGCGTACAGCCTGATCGCTAAAGGTCAAGGCCTTGAGCAACGGCTGAACATCACCCACAGGCGTAAAGATCGCCTTGCGGCCGGCTGTCACAATCAGGGCCTCTGAAGCGCCCAGGGCCACTGTGGCATTGCCTTCTTCCAGGCCTCTGGCCAGTGCTTGATGCAGATACTTGGGACCCGAGGTTGTGGCATAGACAAATGCCGTGGCATGGCCTTCACCAAAATACTCCGGCATGGGGACACCCACGGCCTCGGCCTTGAAGAAACCGGCCAGCCACAAACCAATGGCCTGCTCAAACGCAGGATCTGCGGTCAAACACATTTCAGCACTTCGCATGGCCATCAGCTCATGCACATAACCGCTGTCTACAGAAACCCACACCACGCGACGTGCATCCGCATCCCAGAACCAGACCTGGCTCAGGCCTGCAGCGGACACAACCTTCAGGGATTCTGCATGGCTGTAATACATCTCACCCAGCTGAAAGAACAACTCTGCAGAAGTTTTACTGTACGCCGTGGGATCAATGCGTTGAATGCTCTGAGTCGCCAGGGTTTTCATTTCAGAAGAGTCATCTGTTTCCAGGACATATTTCAGGTAGGCCAGGCCCTGAGGATAACCGATCAGACCCAGGGCACGAACAATCTCGAACTTGACTGAAGTCTGTTGGGTTTGCAGGGCAGCCGCCAGTGGACGAACTGCAGGCTGACCGATCTTGGGCAGCGCTTCAATGACATTGGCGTGCTCAGCACGTCTGTCCGGATCGGCCAGCACGTCCAGCATGAACGGCACAGAAAACTCACCCGCTTCCTGCAGCCGTTTCAACGCGGTCATGCGGCCCCGTTCCGAATCACTGCTCAAGCGTTTGACTTCCTCAACCACGAGTTGCGGATCTGAGCGACGCTCAAACCGTCCCTGTTCAATCACAGCGAGAATCTGATTGGTGACAACAGCCAGGGCCTCATCAGGTTTGGAGTCATGCAGCAGAAGCATGATCTCAAATCCTTTGGGATTTTCCAGGGTCAGATTCAGCAGGGCCACGGGATCGGGCTCGCCGTCCAGAATCGCCTGGCCATAACTTTTGGCCAGGTCATACCGACCAATCTTGGTGTAGTGCAGGAAATCATTCCAGTCGTCTTTGAGTTCACCAGAAAATCCGGTACCCACGACAAAACACAACACACACAAAACTACAAAGACTGTTTTACCTTTGAACATTAGACTGTCTCCCGCAAACCTGATTGGCTGGTTATAGGACCTGATTGGACTATGTAGAAATACCGATACACCGGCTATGCTATACCCTTACCTCACTGTTGTATAAAGTCCATTGATACATTCTAAAACCGTGATACACTTTTCATAGCTTCATCAACCCGTATCTCGGTTTTAGACACCTCATACTAAAGATAAACCCGGTTTGTGTCAATAAAAAACCGGGTTTGAGGGCTTCGAAGGGGTGTCTCAGAAACTATACCGGACTGAAGTATAGGCATTGGAGTTGTCTTCAAACTGTCCAAAAAAGGTGTGGTCCGCCTGTCCCACAAACACATTGCCCCCCACCTCAACAGCCGTTCGATCATTCAGTTTTAAGCGGATATTGGGCCTAAAATACGCATCTTCATCGGTCGGGCTGTAATAGGTGAACAACGAACAGGTCATATTCTGATTCATCAACAGGCGTGTCAGACGCAGTGAAACCAGATGCCGGAACTCGTCTTTGGCCTTGTTTCCAGCACCCAATCCAGCAAGATATTCCTGGTGATCCAGCATGTGCTCCACATAATATTGGACCCCAGCGGTAAAGTCGCGTGCGAGCTCCTGCTTGTACCCCACCAGATATCGCATTTCCGAGTTGTTGACCAGGCCATTGGTCCCGTTCCGGTCCTCTTTGGAGTCATAATACCCGATTTCAGCCGTAAAAATACCCTTGGCCATGGGACCCTCCAGACTGGCACCATACACATCCAGAGAGGGAAACAGCCCCCGGGTGCGCACAGCGTTGTACCCGCCGGGACTCTTCCAATAGCCCCAATAGCCGTATAACGCAGCCTCATACCCGCCAAACGACTGATACAACCGGGCAGCCACCTCATCCTCCTGGAACCAGCCTTCCGGCTCCTTCGTGATCGTCACGGCATTGAGTCCTGCCACCTGCTGCTGAACGCCGTTCCAGTAGGACAGACGCTCACCCGTAATATACCGATCCGGATCGAACTGAGGCGTGTATACCACCTCCAGATTGGCTGCATCCGAGAACACGCCGAACTTCACGGCATCCGATGGAGCCTTGAGGTATTCCGTGTCCCTGCCGATAAAAAACGACTGCCAGTCCTTGGGAAACATGTCATTGATGAACAGCAGATCTCCCTTGCCCCAGGTCAGAATCTGACGCCCGACCTTGATGTCCAGAAAATCCTGGGGCGTGATCAATACATTGGCCTCACGCAGGTCGAATTCACCCCGCTCTGTCACACCATCGCCATAGGCATCCCCCTTGACCGTGATGGTCCCCCACTGGGGCAGGGACTGGAGATCGATTTGCGTACGGGCCTCCATGAGCGACATGTCCTTTTCGTACAGATCATTTTGAAGGCGATACCCGGCTCGGGCCTCGTAATAGCCATGCACATCAGGCGTCATGTCCTTCCAGAACGCATCCCAGGTCTCACCCGCAGAGACAGCTCCGCTCACAACCACACACAGCGTCACAAGTGTCAATCCTATTCTGGTCATCGTCTGGCCTCCGCAGGTGCACGTTTGAGATACCGTTCCTGGAAAATGTCTCCCAGGCCCACATTGTACTGAACATTGGAGAATTCCATCTCAGTCTGACTGCCGGTCCGGAGGTCCTTGACCACAGACTTGAGCACAGTCACAAATCCGCCCACGTCCTTGACCTCTGTGGACTCGATCGTGCGATACAACTTATTTGCCTTGTCAAAGAATTCCATCTTCATGGGCACGTAGTTGGTCTTATCAATGGCCACCGTAAAATAGCTGAATTCCACGGAGTCCGGCGCCTTGGGTGTATTCTTGACGATGTACTGCGTGTCCGTGGTCCCGGTCAATTCGTGCTGGTCCTCATCCAGGCCCCGGCCTGACACATCTTCATATAGAAAATCCGATCCCACAAAACTCGTACGCTTGTCTCCGGCTGCCACGCGATTCACACGGTCAATGGCAGGCATGTACAACCAGCGGTCATCGTCCCTGTCCTTGTCCACGTGCTTGAGCACCAGATACACCATTTTACGGACGTCCGGGGGATTCAGAAAATACACATAGTAATTCTGATCTCCACCGTCAGCCACATCCTTGCGCAGGATGTTGAATTCCCGAATTCTCTTGGGCCCCTGCTTGGGCGTGATGGTCATGGTCACCTTGGCCTTGCCGTCATCCGCCTGATAGTAGGCCACCAGATTTGCCTTCTTGACAATTTCCTGCACATCCGGCTTGGACGCGTCCTGAGCCAGAACCACACCTGCACTCAAACACAACCCAACAATCACAAAAGTGTATAGCGATTTCATAAAACAGACTCCTTAATCTAAAGACCTAAATCAGCCATAAGCTCAAAAAAAGAGCTCCTTGCCAACCAATCAACACCTAAAACTTAAAACTTAAAACTCAAAACTGCGATCTACGATCGCCTAAACACCGAAACCCTAGCCACTATTTTTTTGAATCCCTGCCTTCTCAAGCAGCCACATCATGGGACACCAGTTCGTAAACGCCGACTGAAACAGATTCAGCCCCACAAACCCGGTAAAGTACAACCACTTCGCAGAATGCACTGTGGCCAGCACAGCGCTCATGATGACAAAGAAACCTGCGATGCCCCGTAAAAATCTTTCAACAGTCATGAGAAACTCCGTTTCTGGTTTTCAGTAGGCTGTATAAAGCAGAACTCCATGCAACCCACTTGAAACTTAACACTTAAAACCTAACACTTAACACTAGAAACTACGATCGCCTACACGCCTCACGTCTTGACATGAACGAACACACGGCAGTCAATGCCACCACGGCCACCATGCTGCCTGTGGCCAGGGCCGTGATCCCCACATGCCACATCTGATGGAGTGTCAGGCCCACCAGCACCACGGACGAGATGGACACCACAATGCACAACACACAGTTACACCCCAGGGTTTCCGGCTTGCGTACCGGCTTGAACAGCACACCCTGGAGCAGGGTGATCAAGGCCGTCAGCACCACCAGTGTCACGGACCCGGATAAGACCATGATCGCAAACAGCAGCACGCCCACAGTCTTGTACGGAATCAGCGGCGCTGCCAGCAGCGGCAGGAAGCCGATTGCGATCACCAGCACATTGCGGGTAATGGCCCTGGCTGGCTCACCAAACATCACAGGAATGGCCGTCTCCCAGGACCCGGTCTGGGCCTGAACCGCCCTGGCCCGTTCCAGGAAGTGGATGGCAAAGTCCACAGCCATACCCAGTGTCAAGGCACTGAGCACTGCCACAGGCATGTCATAATCCTTGCCGATCAGACCGATCACGCCATAAATGATGGCAATCGTGATGGTCAAGGGCACCATACTCAGCAGGCCCCACAGTGGCGATCTGAACAGCACAGTCATCATGATGAACACAATGATGAAACTGCCCATGAACGACTGCAGCATGCCCCACACCATCTTCTGCTGCCACACGATATTGATGTATGTCAACCCGGCCCAGTTCGCCTTGAGGTCTGTGGGGTGGGTCTCGATGTACTGATCCACGGCCTTGACCACGCGCTCCATATCCGTGTTGTCACCACTCTTGAGCTGAAGCCACATGTTCGCTTTTTTGTAGTCGCCCGTGACAAAGTGCCACAGATCGTCCGGCGTGTGACTGCTCTGGAACTGGATCAGACACTGTGACACAGCAGACGGCGTTTCAGGAATCACGTCATACGCTTCGCTGCCGCCCATCAATTCCTTGTACACCTTCTTGACGATGTCTGCCAGAGAATTGCCTTTGCCGATCAGTCCCTCTTTGACCAGGTACGCCTGAAGGTCAGCCATATACTGCAGCTCTTTGGGATTCTTGAATACATCCAGTTCGATCTGCTTCTGCTCAAAGAATTCCATCAACGCATACCACACCTCTGCCTGGCCAGCAGGCGCAGCCGCTTCCTTGTCTGAGGCATAGGCCGCCAGACTCTTTAGAAAATCGCTTCGAAGCACGTCCTTGTCGGCCGTGTCGATCAGGGCCTTTTCAATGTCCGACACCAGACTCATGACATTGACCTGTGGGTAGTCTGATTTGAGCACGTTTGCCCTGGTCAGGAGATCGGCCCTTATTGCACCGAGGGCATTGGCATCCACAGTCGCACTCGAGGTGTCTTCAAATACCAGGTAGGCCATGTACGTGCCGGCAAAATGATCGTTTAATGCCTTGTCTGCCTGGCGGATCGGGTGACTCTTGGCAAACCACTTGATGGGATTGTCATTGATCCGTATCCGGGTGATGCCAAAAATGGCCACTGCACACACCAACACGACCACGCCCAGCACAGGCTTCGCCTTGCCATACGTACCCTGACCAAGGCGTTTAAGCAGGCTGGCCAGACGCGTGGCCTTTTCTTCATGCACCACTGCAGCCCCGAAGTTGGCCAGGGCACTCTCCCTGATCATCATGATATAGGCGGGCACAAACAGGACCGTACACAACCACGCAATCATGATGCCCGTTGCCACAAACATGCCAAACACCTGAACCGGAGGAATGGGTGTCAAGGCCAGGGAGATAAACCCGGCTGCAGAGGTCAGGGACGTATACAGCATGGGCACGAACAGATCGTTCATCACCTCGATGATGGTCTGCCTGCGTCCCTTCTCCTTGGTATACAGGTCAAAGAACTCGGACAGGATGTGTACAGAGTCCACCACGGCAATGGGCATCAGAAAGATCGGGATCATGGAACTCATGATGTGCACTGGATACCCGAACGCAATCAGCAAACCCATGGTACAGATCACGGACACCATGGCCACAATCATCGGTGATATCACCAGTACCAGCTTGCGGAAGAAATACAGCATGAGCAGGAAGATGACCAGCATAGCCAGAGGCGCAGAAATGGCCATCTGGATAAACATCTCATACCCGAATGTATCCTCTGCCACTGGCAGGCCTGTAATATGATACTTCTCAGGCCCCTTGAATTCCTTGATCTTCTCAGACAGCCTATTGTAGATCTCGTAGCTGATATCCTTGCGTGTCAAGGGCAGATACAGGCACAGGGCCTTGCCGTCTTCAGACACGATGGACCCCTTGAGCAGGGGATTGGACAGGGCCTTGTCACGAACAGACAGGGCCTCGGCTTCCGTGGCGGGCGGCTTGGGCATGAGCCATTCAAAGCGAATCGTCCCAGGTGCGCCCTGACTGATGTGGTCCACCAGAGACGGGGCCATGAGATCCACCTCCACCACACCGACCTGTTGATTGGGATCTTCAGGGTCCGCCCATTGGAGACGTCTGGCAAACTCCGTGAGTTCATAGATCCGGGTCAGAGACGCCACATTGAACACACCATTGGGATCTTCTTCATTGATAATGCCCAGCACCACAATATCATTGAGCACGAAGTCCTTCTTGTTCTGGTCATGGAACACCCGCACAGCTTCGTGCTCGCTCAACATGTTCTCAGGGTCTGTGTCCACACGCATCATAGGCATGAACGCACCCAAGAGAACCGTCAAAATCACCATGACCCAGGTAATGCCCCTGTAATGTGCCGTTGAAAAACTCGTAATTCGTTCTTTGATATCCATAGTCCTTACCTTAAAATATATCCCTGAATGGCCTATTATTCTTGTCACTTTATCTCGATTAAGCAAGCGCTAAGATGTTTTCCCGGCCTGATCGCAATGGTCATACATGCAATGCAGCAGCCTGATCACATTGGGATTGGCAATCGAGTAAAACACTTTATTACCCTCCCTCCGTGCCTCAAGCACCCCCCTTGTGCGCATCATATTGAGCTGCTGACTCGTGATGGCCTGCTTGCCCCCGACAACAGCCATGATATCAGCCACGCACAGGGCCCCTGCCTCCAGGGCCGCCACAATCTGCAGACGAACGGGATGAGCCACTGCCTTTAGCACCTCTGCCACTTTCTGAGCCGATTCATATTTCATACCACCACCTGAGTCATTTATTGTTTTATTACTATATTACAATATTCTAATACTTAAGTTCATTGGGTCAATCATTTTTTTGAGATTTCTTTAAATTTTCCCTGTGCCATGGGGCGTCTGTCAATATTACACAGGCCCCTTTTTGAGACACCCCATGGACCTGCCTTCTGCCTGCCCCGGAGACCGGGCGTCGACTTTGCCACAAATTGACTTTGAGCATTGATCTGCCCTGATTCTCGGCGTAGAATAATCTGTACCGTTGGAAGGAAACAATGCCTGAAGTTCCGCGTCACTTAATGACTCTTGAGAGGTACTGATATGCAGAAGCATAACATCAGCAGACGACATTTCATCAAGACCGGCGTGGCAGCATCTGCCGCATTGAGTCTTCCCACGATCGTTCCCAGCACGGTGTTCGGTGCCAATGCGCCGAGTAATCGCATCAATGCAGGACTCATTGGCTGCGGAAATATCGGCTCGAACTATCACGCGAATTATCTGAAGGACATGGAGGATGTTCGAGTGATTGCTGTCTGCGATGCGTATAAGAGCCGCCGCCTCGCAAGGGCCGCAGATTTCAACACACACTATGGCAGCACAGAGACGACCAGGGCACACGCTGATTTCCGTGACTTGATTGCGCGTCCGGATATCGATGCCGTGTTTGTGGGCGCCCATGACAACTGGCATACACCCATGTCGATTGCTGCGGCCAGGGCCGGCAAAGACGTGTATTGCCAGAAACCGTTGTCACTGGACCTGGGACGCACCAAGTTGCTGCGCAAGGTCGTACGCGACAATAACCGTATCTTCCAGTTTGGCACACAATACCGCTCCATGCAGAGGTATCGACAGATGGTTGAACTCGTGCGCAACGGTTACATCGGCGAATTGAAGCACATGGACGTGTGGTGTCGCAATGTCCAATATGATGCAGCCAATTATCATGTCAAACCCTATGGCTCGACCATTGAGGTGCCGGTGCCGGACGATCTGGACTTTGACGCATGGCAGGGCCCTTCGCCCATGGTGCCCTACACCGTGGACAGAGCCACGAACTGGGGCGGGTATCACTGCCCGGAAACCTCTCTGGGATTTCTGGCAGGCTGCGCCATTCACACGCTTGGCATAGCCCAGTGGGGCAACAGGGCCGACAACACAAGCCCGATACGTTACGAAGGCACAGGCAGTGTGCCCACGGAGGGGATCTTCCGAACCCTGGAGACCTGGGATGTGATGTGCGAGTATGAGAACGGTGTGACACTTCGCGTCATGGACCACGTGACTTGCCGCAACGTGGTCAAGGCCTATTACCCGAAACTTCAGGATGGTGACGGCGTGGTCTTCCACGGCACCAAGGGGTGGATCGGTGATTTCAAATTTGGCACATTCGAGGCCAGCGATCAAAGGCTATGGAGACAGAAACTCAAGCCAGAAGACGAGACCCTCTACGTCTCACCGGAACACAACCGAAACTTCATCGACTGTGTCAAATCCAGGAAGGAAACCATCTGTCCAGTGGAAATGGGCATTCGCTGTGACACGATCGCCCACATGGTCAATGTCGCGGCCCAGACCCAGCGGGTCATCCACTGGAATCCTGACCAGGAACAGATCGTGGGTGATAAGGACGCCGCAAAAATGATCACCCGGCCGTACCGTGAAAAATGGAAGGTCTGGTAGTGCATTGGTTTTCAGATGACCGTATACAGCTTAAAAAACACGTCTTACTGAAAACTGAACACCTCAGGGCTTTTTGCAGAAGTCCTGTTACTAAATGTGATCCGTGATCCGCGATCTGTGATCTGTGAATCGGATCATCATTTGGCATGCCTGGCAGTCGAAGGCGAGTTCAAATAGATGGCCCTGCTCGTCCCGGAGATACAGGGGTTCTCTATAATCGCGGTCTTTTCCCTGGTTAGGAGCGTGTCGGAGAATCCGATCTGGCTTCGAGCGGCTTGTTTTGCAACTGGACTGCGTCCGGCTGTATCGACGATATACACCGATATCGCCTGCTTCGCCGTCCTTGCCAGTCACAAAACCGCTCGCTCTCCCCCTAGGGGCAGGCGGGCCGACGACGGGATTCTCCGATACACTCCTGGGACACAGGCCCAGTTGGTCTTTGAGGCAGTACTTGGTGGTCATCACGGTTCTGCCCTGCAGGGAGAGTCCTGATTCTGCACCAGGTTCAATGACCCGGGCACCATGGCGTTCGTAAAAGGCCCTGGCCTTCTGATTGATCACATTCCCTGAGAAAGTAATTTCCCGGTCAGGATAGGGCACAGTGTTCTTCTGAAGGACTCGTGGTTCTGAAGGACGGTTTCTGGCCCGCTCAGCGAGCAATGCCTCCAGCACGTCGCGACGCAGGCCATTGACCACAGACACAGGCAGGAAGCTCGGCTGTTCCCACTGGACCTGAATGTCAGTGCAAACAAAGATGGTCTTACCCGTCTTGGCAAACTGCTTGCGAAGCGTTTCGGCTGCCGCCTCAGGATCACGGGCCGGTGTCTTTTCGGTTGACAGTGTCACACTGGCGTGATGGCCCTGCTCGTCTGTGGCACTGAGGCAAAATCCATCCGGCGTGTCTGACAGCACCAGTGTCACAGGGATCTCCCGGTGAATCCGGGCCTTGTTGAGCTGTCGCAAAAAGGCGTGGTCATGATTGCGATACATCACCAGTCCCTTTTCCAAACCCTGCATTCGGTTCGGCAGGATACGGCGTCCCTGCACGCCATTGACCAGGGCACCGCACAGTTCCCCGTCACGAATAAAACACAGACCGTCACCATGGCTCACAGAGACCGTGCGGTCCAGTTCAAAGCCCTTGGGGTCCAGAGACACGATCGTGCCCAGGCATTCGCCCTGCATCTTGGGCGTGTCAATCGACCCCACAGATTCACCACGTCCGTGGAGAAATGCCGTGGTATAGCCACGGTTAAAGGTCTTATTGATGTCAGGCGTAAAATCGGAAGTGACACGCCCGCTGGAACCGGCTTTGAGACCCATGTCGGGCAACAGGCTGTCAAGCCGTGTTCTATAGTGACGCACCACATTGGCCACATAGGCCTGATCCTTGAGACGTCCCTCGATCTT
>JAIPFM010000098.1 GCA_021736645.1 Phycisphaerae bacterium
AATAAACGAGAGTTGTAAGTACAGGACAAGCCGTAGGTTGTAGTCTCCAGCCTGTTTGCTTTGACTTCTGTTTTGACATACCAAACGCGCCTTAAAGTGCCCTATTGCACTGGCACACGCCTGGCAGCCAGGCCATGCGGTGAGCACGTTACGGACGAGCGCATTATCGGTAAGACACCACGATCCCATCAACCAGCATCTTGTTTCCATCATAGGCCACATGACCATTGGGAGGCGTCACAACGATCACCGCTGCTGTGTCTGCGTCCAGTGTAAAAGTGGTATGGCCTGATACATGGCGTGCAACAAAGCTTTTTGACACAGTATCATACAGGTCTGATACGCAAGCCAGATCAATCTCCACGGTTTTCTGTGTGGTATGAGGATTGTAGTAGAGGTACGTGGGATAGACCCGGTCATGGTAATAATCTGTCTTGACACAATCCCATTGCAGTATGCCTTCTACATTGGTCAGGGAAACAATCCCGCCCAGCATGCCTATATGGTTTCCCATATACAGGCTGATATTGAAAGGCTCATTTGAAAACCAGGCCTTCTTCTGTAGATAGTATTCACTTGGGGGTACCTTGGGTCTCGATCCCCAGCCATATAACACGGGGTCACCTGAGGCGTATGGCTTGTACTGCTTTAAACCACGATCCTCACTCAATACCCCTTCATACGATAGCAGGTCATTGGGGTCCCATTGGTCTTTCCAATCCTTGTGGTCCTGATGATCCCAATCCATCTGATAACCCTGGAGAATGCGACACGAGTTCGCAGCATTCACAGCATAGATGCCAATGGCCCTTGCATAGCGTTGATCATACCGAACCACTGGCACCAGCCAGGCAGGCCCCTGATAAGACTCCATGGAGAAGGCATAGAAACGCGTGTCTCCATGATCCGCGCCATTGAGACCATCCGTGTTGACACCGCCATGATGGGTCCCGGCCGTGACCTTCCACCCGTCTCCCAGTTCACCAAACCAAATGTCCATCATGCGGCCCAGGTCGTAGCGCCTTCCCAGTTCGGCATTGAGTCTGGCCACAACCACAGGACCAGGCATATGGGTACATTCATAGCGGGCAGGGTGTTTCAGGTGCCACTGGATCGCACTCTCAGCAGCATCCAGATATTTTTGAGTGCCCAGAACCTTCCAGCCCACGAACTCGATCCAGGCCACGCCGGACGCGTTGCCAAATCTGTTCATGGGCTCCTTTCTTCCATCTGGCTTCAGTGTGTCAAAATTAAAGCCATAGGAGAAGTAGTCCGGGTTGTCTGGAAATCCGTGACCTACACACACGTCATAAAAGCGCTCGGCCGTGGATGTAAAATGTTGTTTGAAATCAGCGTCATCCTGGTAATAATTCATGATCATCACGGACAGCATCACAGGCCAGTAGCCATACACACCGGAATGGACCACAGGACCCTTGTTATCCGGATGGACCTTGTATAGGCCATGCCGGGCATCATACCAATGTTTAAAAGAGTCGATAAAATCAAAGCCGTACAGGTCTGTCATGTCCAGACCAGCCACAGTACCGCCCACAATGGCACCAAAGCAATTCATGCCCTCACCGCCCGTGCGCTTTGGAGGGCTGCAGAGATAGGCCCCAAAATCAAACGTATGGTTCTCATTGATCTGAATGATAGGGAAATGACCATTGCCACCACCTTTCAAAGAAGGATCACAGACCATCCTGTAATAGTCCTGCGCCACCTGTTTCCAGTCCCGCATCATATAGGGTTGGGGCAGGCGTGGAAAATGGTCGTTGACCCTGGCAATGGCAAGTTGTTCAACAGCGACAGTGCCCTGGGCAGGCGGCACATCACCTGTACCGAGTCCAGCGCAGACCGTGGCAGCAAGTGTGGTTGAAAATACCAGTACTAAGACGATTCGATTCACATGCATTTGGGCCACTCCACACCAGGGGATAGTCCTGGCAAATCCTAAAATTTACGCCAGGACGTTTGACGCTATGTCAGACGCCCCGGTGTGTAATAAGTCGACATCGATCCGGGTGAACAGAATCTGACCCACGGCTCAATGAGGTATTGGTGCAGGAATCCATTCTTATCTTGACACCAAATCATCCATTCAGCACAGTATAAGCCCCTGAGACCTTCAAATGCAACGGAGATTCTACCGTGTTCGAACCGGACAGGACTGCATTATGGATGTTCAATAACCGGGATTGACGTGAATTCAGGGGAAATGCGTTGGACATTCTGTCCGCACCTGGGAATAACATGGTTTGTACGCGGAGTATTTTGTTGCGGTCAGAGGCTGCAATATGGTAGCCTCATAAATGTCCATAGACGTGCTGGTTTTGGTGCCAAAGGAGTCTGTTTGCCCAGATATGCCAGGGCATTATTCTATGTCATTCTAATGTGAAGGAGGATTATTATGTGTAAGCAATTCTCTGTGCCAGTGTCTCGTGTATCAGGTGTCCAATCAGTCACACGATGCCCGGAGAGGACCCCTTCAGCCATCCGAACTTTCCGCGTCCTGTGGCTTGTGGCGTTTGCCGTTGTGTGGACCATGGCCGGGCACAGTGGCATTGCCATTGGGCAGGTCGCCGGTGTGGACGATCCGTCCGACATGGCCGATTCGAGCGGCGACATCAAGCGTATTGAGGCATGGGTAGACGACGGCAACCTGCATCTGACAATGACGGTGTACGGTGTTTTCGCACCTGCAGTGTCGGAGACGCAGGCAGGGATGACCAATCGATACTACTACCATTGGATCTTCGACACGGACAACAATCCCGCCACGGGTTACAACAACTCCGAGTACGAGGGCAGCGCGACGAATCTGAAATCCCCCATCGGCGCTGATCTGGTGGTTCAATTCGGCTGGCGCGACGGCAACACCAATGGTGTGTACGCCTATGATCCATTGACTGAGGCCTCCCTGTTTGAGGACTACGCATACACGATTGACGGTGATACGATTCACGCGGTCATCCCCTTGGCAGATTTGGGACTGACCCCGGACGACACCATCGCGCTGTCCGCGTTTCAGGAAGGCGCGTCCAATGGATGGCAGGTTGATTGGATCGAGTCGGTCGTGCTGGCATTGACGGTCGTCAAGGCCTCGAATCCGATCCCTGCAGCGGATAGCAACGACATCGCGCGCGATGTGATTCTGACCTGGGATTCGGGTGAATTGGCAGTCCAACATAACGTGTACTTCGGAACGCATTGGAATGACGTCAATGACGCCAGTGCTGGCAATCCGCTGGGCGTCTTGCTGGGACAGGGGTTGGCTGACAGTTCAATGGATGCCGGTCGTCTTGATTTCGGTCAAACCTATTTCTGGCGCGTGGATGAAGTCAATGGGGCCCCTGATTTTACGATTTTCAAAGGGGATGTTTGGAGTTTCATGACAGAGCCCTATTCCATTAGGGTTCCGATTGAGTTCGACAAGGCCACGGCCTCAAGTTCTATCACTGTAAACACACCCGACATGACCATCAATGGTTCCGGCCTTGAAGGCCACACACATTCCGCAAACGGCGAGGACATGTGGCTCAGTAGTCCGTCTGATCCATCTCCCTGGTTGATGTACGAGTTCAGCCAACCACAGAAACTCGATCAGATGCTGATCTGGAACTCGAACAGCAGCTCTGAAGGATTCGTTGGCTGGGGCATCAAAGACGTGAACATTGAATACTCGATAGACGGCACCCAATGGACAGGTCTTTCAGAACCCAATCAGATCGCTCGAGCCCCCGGTCTTCCCACATACAGTGAGCCTCAGGTTGTTGACTTTGGCTTGGCTCTGGCCAGGTATGTCAGGATTAACATCCTGAGCAACTGGGGCGGTATACTCAAACAATACGGTGTGTCTGAAGTGCAATTCTTGGGTGTTCCTGTGTATGCACGCACACCCGACCCGGCATCCGGTTCTGTGGCGGTTCCTCCGAACTCAGTCGTGTCCTGGCGTGCAGGCCGTGAAGCGGGTCAGCATACCATCTATGTCAGTGCTGATCCCAATGAAGTGGCCGAGGATTTGGCTCCGTCCGTGACATCCAATACAAACAGCCTGGATCTGATCTCGCTGGATCTGCAATTGGATGAGACCTACTACTGGCGTGTGGATGAAGTGAACGATGCAGAGATCCCGTCTGTGTGGGCAGGACCTGTGTGGCATTTGAGCACATCGGCTGGTTTGATCGTGGATGATTTTGAAAGTTACGGCAACTTCAGCCCCAATCGGCCGTTCCAGACGTGGCTTGACGGGGCTGGCTATTCAGCCGATGAGTACTTCCCGGTTGCGTACGGCGGTAATGGGACAGGCGCGGGTGTGGGCCATGACATATGGAGTCCGGGCAGTCCGTACTTTAATGGCCAGATCACGGAGAAAACCATCACCATGACGGGCAGCAGTCAGTCCATGCCATTCTATTACAATAACTCTGGCGGCGTGCCATCTCAAATCGACCGCAAGTGGTCGACGCCCCAGGATTGGAACGCGCACGGTATCCAAATGCTGGTGCTGTATTTTTACGGTGCAGAAGGCAACACTGGCCAGTTGTATGTCACCATCAACGACACCAGGGTTTTGTATGAGGGGGATGCCTCGAATCTGTCAGAACTCACATGGACTCCCTGGATTATTGATCTGGGTTCTCTGGCTGTCAGCAGTGTCAACACGCTGAGTATTGGCGTGGAAGGTGCGGGTGCCAAGGGTCTGCTTCTTATCGACGAGATTGGGCTGTACAAGTCAGCCCCTGTGACACCATAAATCAGATGGCTGAATGACCTAATGACATGCCCTATTTTAACACGGTAGACAACGTTTTTCTTGTATTGGCATGTTCACTGATGTACTATTATTGTAATACTTTAGCCAAGTGAAGCAATTGACCAAAGCGGTTCAGGGTTCAGGGTTCAGGGTTGATCGAATGACCCGGTTTTCTCTACCGGAAACCGTGAACGGTGAACCTTTTTAACCGTGAACCACACTTTTGCTTCATATGGCTAAAGTGTTACCTATTGTTTATGTGTGCCACATCACTCCCGGAGTGTTGTCAGATGATATTGATTCGCAACCTTGGCGGTTTTAATGGAGGATAGGTAGAATGAGAACAAAGAGAGTCATAATCCTGCTCATGGTCTTGCTGTGGTTGCCTGGTTCTGTCAGGGCGGACGACATCTATCTCTGGACGGGTGCCTTGGGTGACGACTGGATGACGGCTGCCAACTGGGATGTGGCCGCCGTACCGGCCAATGGCGCCTTGGGAGGGGATGCAGATGCGACCATCGGCAGTACGACGCCTTTGACCTGGCCGGTTCTTGATGCGGGTGACATGCCGCCGGTCATTGACGACCTCTGGATTGCCAATGGAAGCGGTCTCATGGGGGAACTCCTGGTCCAAGGCGGTGTGACACTGACCTGTACGGACGATCTCAAGATAGGGTACGATGCAGGGAGCGTCTATGCAAAGCTGACTGTCAAGGACGCCGGCACCACGGTTCTCGGTCTGAAGTCACTTGAACTCGGAGCAGACGGCACCGTGGTGATCGATGTGGATGGCGGCACACTGGTCATTGGCGAAGTCGACAAACCCAAGTGGAATATGATCGTGGCCGAAGGCGCCGATGCCAACGTCACCATACTCATTCGCAATGGCGGATTACTTGAGCATCACGGCGACTATGCGGAAGACGACCGTGGCGGCCTGATCATTGGGGACGGAACGGCTCTGATCGACATTGGCTCTGACAGCGGATTCGGCAGCGGCACCTTGAAACTGAAAAATGACGTGAGGGACCTTGTCCGATCCCTGTACCACGATGGGATTATTGTGGCTGACGGCGGTGACAGAGACGTTCGCATCAGCTTTTTTGACGGGTATACGTATGTCACGGCGTCGGACTTCACCACACGCATCAATCCCAGTCCAAGCGATGGTGCCACGGTACTGTTTGGCCCGGCCCGGCTTGGCTGGACTCTGCCTGAGCCGAGCGTCCCGGGAGGACTCGTGACCTGTGATGTCTATTTCGGGACCCATCCCGATGTCGAGGCCAACCCCAAAGTGGTGGTGCGCCAGGCGGTCGAGTCCCTGGACGTGACATTGGTGCCCCTCACGGAATATTACTGGGCACTTGACCTGTACGACTCCAGTGTCAGTATGACCGAGCCGATTTATCTGAGCCCCATGTACAGATTCAATACGATGAACATGGCCCCCGATGTCAATGCCGGCGCAGACGTGACTGCCTGGCTGGAGAACGGTTTAAAGGTTGTCCCGCTCGAGGGATTCGTCTCTGATCAGGACGGCGGGCCCGGATCTGCCACGTATCAGTGGACAGTGATTTCCGAGCCGAATGCATTGAATCCGGCTCAGATCAGTGATCCGTTTGCACGGGTTTCTGCGGTGACCTTGAAAGAACTCGGTTCGTATACACTGCAGTTTGAGGCTGGCGACGGTGAATTTGTTACCACCGATACCCTGCAGATCATGTTGTATGCAGATGCCTGCGACCACGCACGTCATCAAGCCGGATTCGAGATACTTCTCGGGGACACGAACAACGATTGCATCGTTGATTTCAGGGACCTTGCCAATTTGGCATCGAGCTGGCTTCAGAAAAATGACACGATGCCTTAACTGGCGTTATGGACCGGGCTTTCGCCACACAATGCGTGTGTCGGGGCCGGACCCTTTCTTCAAGTCGCCGTTTTCAAAAATCACTTGCTTGCCGTCATCCACGACAACGGGAGATCGCCCATCCGTTTGCTCGAAGTCGAAATGGCAGTCGAGAAAGCGGATGTTCTCCACGTGCCGCAGATACCAGGCGTAGGCCGGGAGGTCGCCAACCTTGCGCGGGAAATGTTCGTCGTTGTCCTTGGGGTCCAGGGACGCCTCGACCGCAGAGTGGCCCCCTCTGGCCGTGATTCGGACGTTCTTGAATGAGACCTCCTGAATGGGACTCCCCGGTTTGCCCCAAATCACGGACGGCATTTCGCGGTTCTTGAAATAGGCGTAGCAGTCCGTGGCTGTGATGTTTTCAAAGGTGATGTTCCGGATGGCCCCGCGTTTGTAGGACCCCTCAGGCACGCGAGCCACGTCAGATAGTTTGATGAAGATCGGGGCGAAGGTTTGTGCCATGGTGATATCCTGATAGTGAACACCGTCAATGATGCTGCCGTCGTTCGACGTGATACTGATGCCGGCCTTGCCCGCTCCCAGGATTCGAATGTTCTCAAATCGAACGTTCTTGAAGGTCCCGACGGTTTCAGAGCCGAATTGAAGGGTGTTGCACCCGCTCGCAAGAAAGCAGTTTTTGACGGTAATGTTCTCGCACGGCAAGGCCTGCCCCAGAGACAGGTCACTGCCGAGTTTGATGGCATCGTCCCCGCCCGCTGGCTGACCGTCCTCGCGGCGCACTGCGTCGATGTGACAATAGGTGACCACCACGTTGCTGCATTGTGAGAGGTTGAGTCCATCACGACTGGTTTTAATGGCCACGTTGTCCACGAGCATGTCTTTGCAGCCTGTGGCCAGAATGGCATAATGACCCCCTTCGTGAATGTTCAGATTGCGAATCTCGACGTTCCTGCACAGCTTGAGGGCGATTCCCTTGTCGCCGGTGCCATTGGGCACCCGGCTGCTTCGGGTCAGGGCCGATCCGTCAAGGGTTCCCGGCCCAAATATTTTGATGTTTTCAAGGTTGATGCCACGAATGAGAGAGGCTTCCCAGTGGTAGTAGGCTGAATCCATGAGTCCCTTGTCGTTTGGATTGGGTTCCCACGGATCCATGAGGCCCGGCAGGGCCTTCAGCACAGCGCCCTTGTCCAGGGCAAGGGTGATATTGCTTTTAAGACGGATCGAACCGGTGCCATACATGCCGGAAGGGACAAAGACCGTGCCGCCCCCGGCCGCGTGACAGGCTTCGATGGTCTGGTTGATGGCCGGGGCATCATTGGTCGATCCATCGGCCTTGGCACCATAATGCCGCACGTTATAGACCTTGACTCTGGCCAGGTTTTCTCTGGTCAGCGCGGCCGTCACGTCATCGCCGTCGGTGCCCGTGACTTTCCCGAAGGCCTTCCACATCTCGTTTCGTTCCTTTTCAGCGTCTTTGACGAAGTCTTCAAGGGCCTTGAGCGTACCGGTGAACCGGGGCACGTCGATTTTCTCTTCAATGCGTTTCCACATCGGGGGCAGTTGTGCGGCGAGTGTCACGGCTTCGTTCATGTTCTCGTAAAAATCCTGGATCACGGTACGTCCCATGGAAAGACGGGTGTCGTGCGGCACAAAGTGAAACGAGGTCAGAAACTCTTCGCCCCTCAATCGATCCCCGTACACGTCGCGCAGGCCCGGCGAGTACTGCGCCAATGTGCGTTTCGCCAGCAGGGCATTTGCGGGCCCCAACCCCTGACGGTTGATCACGTGCGTGGTCTTGTCCTGGACGAGATCCTCTTGATCCCCCTTATCGAGCCAGATGCCGCGATACCCGCGGTACATATAGAGTTTACGTGCCACATCGTCCGAGAGATACAGAATTGTCTTGACGGTATCGATCACGTCGGGATCGCTGCCAAATGTCTGCATGATCCATTCGGTATAGATCTCTTCCACGGTCCTGTCTGGATTCCACGCCAAACGGCCCAAACCATAGTAGTTCACCATGTTCAGCGGAGACGTTGTCCACGCGGGCCCAGGTTCAATCATGGAAACGCCCACAATGCAATCCACGTCGAACTTGTTCAGGCTGCCCGGGCCCTTGTGGTAATGATCCTGCTCCATCCACCATTGCCATTTCTCTATCCAAGAACTCGGAAACCCCTTGTCGATGACCAGTTCGGTGCCGGAAAGCGTTTTCTGCATGGCACCGTCGAGCGCTGGAAGCGGCGCTGAAAAGTCCCAGTCAAGGGGACTGCCCTTGGGCAGGATGATGACATTGTCACGGAAGTTGCCGTCCTCCTGAGCGAAAAGGTCATGAGGAATGAGGTTGCGATAGGGCTCTCGCGTATAGCGGGAATTGCCATAAACGAAACCACGAACGAGCGTCAGGCCGCCATAGGGCTTCAGCGTGTCGGCGATACGATTGACCATCGGGGGACGAGGATCGCCGTTCTGTTTTTCCGATCCCAGCTTCATCAAATACCCGCCAAAGTCCGGCACCCTGGCATAGAGCTGGTCGGCTGTCCCCTGCTCCAGTGCCAGCAGATAGCTTGGACTCCAGTAGAGTCTCATGCCATAATCCCTTAAGATCCCGGCGAGGATCTCGACCTCATCCAGATGCTCAAGAAAGTTGTTTCGGTAGTCCCAGTTCACCTCACTCGGGCAGATGGCGTTCCAACCGACAGAGGCCATCATACGAACCCAGTCTCGAATGAGTCGGGTATCGCCCGTGCGCAGCGCCTGCCAGCTGTAGATCGAACAGTCCCTGCCGCCCCCGCGCCATTTATCACCGGGGAATCCGCGGAAGTAAGCCCAGTGATCGACCATTCTGATGGGGATCTGCGGCGTCTCGAGCACGTCAAGTTTGCCGGGGTCCTGTCCCAGTTGCAGGCGGCGAATCAGGTCGAATGTGCCGAATATGACGCCTGCAGGCACACGGCCCGCAATCACAAGCGTTCTGTGTGGGCCGTCGTCCACTGCTTTGATAATAAATCCGTCGTCTTTGATTCGGTCCAGTCCGAGTGCCTCGGCATGCCGGCGAATCCAGCTCGATGTCTCGGCCGTGCCGAGGACCGTTTTTGGCCCGGACAGGGGCGCGGCCTCCTGTGATGGTTCAAATGCAAACAGGGACTCCACGGCGTCGGTCAGTTCCGATGCCGCCGTCTTGACCGTTGAATTCGGGCCTTCAGCCACGATGCTTTTGAACAGCTCCTCGCCGGGCCGCCTGGAGAGAGGACGATATTGCAGCCATGCCCTGTACAGGGTGTCGTCCTCCTGCCGGTACCTGTAGACGTCCATTTCTTTGTCTGTGGGATTTGTGTCCTGCCGGCCCGCATAGATCGATCGGGTCGAGTTGTACAATTCACGCATCGCCTCATCAGTCAGGACCTGGTCGTAAATGCGGATGTCGTCGACGAATCCCACCAATCCCTCTCCCACCACAATTTCCTTGAGCCCCTGGCGCGCGAGCGGCTCCATGGCAACGGTAGACAGGTCGACCACAGAGATTCTTTCGCCATCACGCCAGCCAATGATTCTCTTGGCCTGATCGTCGTAGGCCACGGCAAAGAGATGCCACTCTGAATCACCCACCGCAGCCTTCGGGTGCCCATAGAAGGCCCACTCCCGCATATCGTACTTCGGCCAGTCAAAATCCAGTATACCGGAGGAGTACTTGAATGTCTCCTCGCCCTTGAACCGCGGCTGAAAATGGCCCCGATAGATTTTGAACTGAACTGCGCCGTTGCTGTACTTCAAGATGTCGTCCCCGTCCCACGCCATGTTGAGCCACAGGCTGACGGTCCCGCGAGCAATGGCAAGCGATGACTCGGAGGAGGCAGAGATTCGCATGGGTTCATCATCAGGCATAAACATCAGACACGAGTGCCCGGTACCAAGGGAATAGAGATCTGTCCCTCCAAGATCCGCGTGATGGCCGTGACCGGAGAGGTCTTGGCCTGTGCCGTCGTCAAAATCCCAGTGGCCCGCAAGGCCCTCCAGTGACGCCGAGGGGATCGCGGCTTGCGAGTTGTCAATCGTGATCATCGAAGTAAGGATCAAGGCCACGATGGCACTGAGCGTGTATCGCGATGTCATAAAATTCCTCCCTTGCGTTGTTTGGCCGGTCCAGGGACAGACGGCTTTTATACCTCGTGGTTTCAGCCGGTCGGCCTATCTTGCTTTGCACTGTCTGCTTATGGTCATCCTGTAAAGGCCTTGATTGATATGTAGGGAGTTTACATAAACCGCGAAAATTAAACAAGTCCGAAATCATGCCCAGGAGAATGGAGAACACGGGGCAACGGTTTGAAACCCTTCTCGGAAGTATGAAGGCTCCTGTACTGCAAATACTTGAGCCTTTTGATGTGGCACCGACAAGACAATCCGGTAGAATAGGCAGATGACCGCATTGAAGCCTTGTCATTCAGCGTTGGCCGATCAGAACGGTGGCGTGATCCTACAAGGTAAGGAGAATACGAATGGTTCCAAGAGAATCTGTGGATTTGTCTGCACGCAGCATGTTGGCGTGTCTAGGCATGTTGGCCTGCATGGCGGGGCAGGTGACAGCGGCTCTCTATGTGGTGGACCAGGCGGCGCCTGGTGCGGCCGACACAAATCCTGGCACTGAGCAGAGGCCTTTCATGACCGTGCAGCATGCCGCGGATGTCGTGAAACCGGGTGACACCGTCTACGTGATGGCAGGCAAGTATGATGAGCGGATCAAGGTAAACACCGGCGGCACCCAGGGCAAGCTTGTTGCTTTCGTGGCGAGGCCCCGGCGTTCGGTGACTGTGGGCGGCTTTAACCTCAATGCGAGTTACATTCGAGTGGAGGGCTTCGAGATCACGGCCGACAGGCCAGCCACGGCAGTCCAGTTGAACGCGAGCCATTGTGATATTCTGGATAATGACTTACACCACATGATGACGGCCGTCAGCGGTACGACCGGCAAGCCGAGCGCAGACGGCAACACGCGAGACTACTCTGCAGTGACCCACAACCGGATCGCCTATAACAGGGTGTACCATTGCGAGTACGGCTTCATGCTGGGCGGCGAGGATTGGCTGGTGGAGAACAACGAAGTCTCTCGTCTCTTCATGTACGCGCGCGGCAATATCTACGATGACTGCGATTATACGCGATTCTTCGGCAAAGGCTGTGTGCAGCGGTACAACTACTACCACGGCAGCATCAGCCAGGAGATCAAGACCGCGCACGTGGATTGCCTCCAGACCTTCACCAACAACGGTGAAATCGCACAGGATCTGGTTTTCGAATACAATACCTGCTTCGATTACCATCAGGGCTGCATGGTGGAAAGCGCTCCGCACATTGGCAGCGTGCGCAACTGGACCTTCCGCGGCAACATCTATAGTCCCAACTCGTCGACCATGCGAGGGGGTTGGGGCCCGGACATCATTCAAACGATCGATGTGACGATCGAGCACTGTACGATCTTTGACGTGGCCTGGGCCTGCATCGGCCTGCGGGGCCAGGAATCCACCAATGGGCAGATCCGAAACAACATCCTCTGCCACGCACAACGAGCCGTGGATGACCGTATGGATTTCACCCCGGCCAACCCGGTGATCGAATACAACTTGACGTTCAAGACAGCATCCTTGGCGCCCCAGACCAATCTGAATGGCAGGGACCCTCTCTTCGTTGACCCATACAAGCGGAACTTTCGTTTGACGAAGGACAGCACTGCCATCGGCACGGGCAAGGGCGGTGTCACCATGGGCGCCCTGGAGTATCCCAATGTCTATTATGTCGACCCGCGCCATCCGGCTGCCGCTGATGAGCCGGGGTGGGGCTATCCGGCTGTGCCGCTGGCGAGTCTGGCCCAGGCATGTGACATGGCTCAGCCGGGAGAGACGATCATCCTGCGAGAGGGGATCTATCGTGAGGTCCTGTCGCCGAAAAATGACGGCGTGACAGTCCGTGCCATGGAGGGTGAGACCGTGACACTCAGCGGGGCGGACCTGATCGAAGGATGGAGGCGAGAGGCGGATGGCCGTTGGTCGGTGACTCTGGCTGACCGGCCCAAGCAACTGCTGCGCGACGGCCGATTGTGGCGGGAATTCAGCTATGACAGTGCGACCAAGAGAATGACGGTACAATCAGGCGGCGATCCGCGACTGCACGTCTTCGAAACGATCGTGCGTGCGCAGGGCATTGACCTGGGCGCAATGACCCAGGTAAAGATTGAGAAGATCACTGTGGTCGACACGCTGCAGGAATCGCCTTGACAGGAGCCCGATTGAGCCTGGTATTGCATGGGTGATGGGTCGGCTGATGTTTAATGATGTTGTCGAACGGGTCTACAGGAGAACGAACATGTCGATTAGGCTTTGTCAGAAAACTCCATCGTCGGCCCGAGAGCGAGCGGTTTTTCGTCTGGCAAGGACGGCGAAGCAGGTCCCCTGGGGATCGATGGAGCCGGACGCAGTCCAGGCGAAAAACAAGCCGCTCGAAGCCAGATCGAGTTCTCTGACAAAGCCTGGATTCCCATTGGCCCTGGTATTGGTGTGTGTGGGGACAAGTCTTTCATTTGGCCAGATGAACCTGCTCGTGCAGGGGAACTTCGAGAACCCAGGCGTCAATACTGGGTGGGCCGAGGGATTCAATATCCCCAACAACCGGGAATTCCGGGTGGTGACCGAAAACGGCAGGCACTGGCTTCGCATCGAGAATCAGGATGCGGATCGTCAGCTCGACTATGTACACGCTTACGTAAAGGTCACGCCCGAGATCAAGTCCCTGACTGTGCGTGCACGCATGAGGGCCTCCAATCTCAAGATCGGCAAGGAAGGCTGGCACACGGCGCGCCTTGCCATGGTGTTTGAAGGGGGTTCGTTCGGCTATCCGAATGTGCCGGAATTGCGCGCGGATTCCGATTGGGTGACACAGTCCGTGGAGCTGGACGTGCCCAGGGGGGCCACGCGCCTGAACATACAACCTGCCATGTTTTACTGCACCGGTGTGTTTGAGATTGCCGACCTCACGGTCACGCCCCATCTGGCTGCTGCACCCACCCAGTTGGCCGACGCTGTGCTGCCGGACGGTTTCACGCTGGCCTGGGACAAGACGGACATAAAGACGGTGAACGCCAAGCGCGAACAGATGTCCCTTGATGGTATCTGGCGTTTCATCCCCGCAGTCGAAGGGGCTGCCGAGCCCCCAGGCGTGGGAAGGGCCTATATCAAGGTGCCTGGCAACTGGCAAAGGTCTCAGGGCAGATCTTCCGATTTCCTGGCCCTGGGCGGCGGTCCGCAGTGGGACCTGTATGACGGCGCGCGTGTGGCGCGCGCCTGGTATGAGCGTCAGGTGACGATCCCTGCGCAGTGGCAGGGCCGCGCGATCAGCCTGCGTTTTGATCGGGTATCCACGGATGCGCTGGTGTACGTCAATGGCACACAGTGCGGGACCGTGGCCTGGCCCTGGGGAACTGTGGACATCACGCAGGCTGTCACGCCTGGTGAGACTGCGAACATCCGTGTGCTGGTGGCAGCCGTGGCTGACGCCGAAGCCGTGGGGCAATTCTGGCAGAACGCCTTCAGCCACGTGACCTACAGGGCTGCGGACCTGAAGACCCGGGGCCTGACAGGCAGTGTGTTTCTGGAGAGCCGGCTGACCGAGGCCCAGGTGACTGATGTGTTTGTACGCACGTCCACACGCCAACAGGCCGTGGCCCTGGACGTGGAACTCACGGGTGTGACGCAGGCCGGCCAGGTGCAGTGTGTGGCAGAGATGCTTGACGAACAGGGTCAGGTGGAGAAGACCTTTACTGCGCACGCTGCTGTGGCCGTCAAGGAGACACAGACCGTGACAGTGTCGTGGCCCTGGGACAATGCACGCCTGTGGGACGTGGGCCAGCCCAACCTCTATACACTCCGGCTGAGCGTGCAGGGCCCGGGCCTGGAGGATCAGATCAATCAGGTGTTCGGTTTCCGGGAGTTCTGGACAGAAGGCCGACAATTCTATCTCAACGGGACCGTGATCCGCCTGCGTCAACCCTGCTTTTACTATGGGGCGAAGGGGCAGGTCGGGGACAACTTTTCGGAGTTTGGATCGTCGACTGTGGATGCTCGGGGTGATACGTCTGATGCAGGGCAGGCTCTGGACAGGGCAGATCGCACAGGATACCTGGCAGCCGTGTATATCCTGGATGCCAATAAATACATGCGCGATTCGCGGGGCAGGCTCACGTGGGACCAGAACCGCGAGCGTGCACGGGATCGCACTGCCGTCTGGATGCGTCACTACCGAAACCACCCGTGCGCGGTCATGTGGATTGCAGGCTTCAATTTCTTTAACAGCGGTGTGGATGCGGACCCGCGTCACATGGGACGCCGTGCCTGGGATCTGGACATGCCCCGCTGGCGCGGCCTCATGGAGGCAGGCCGGGACATGTTCGAAACGATCAAGCCCCTGGATCCGACGCGCGTCTATTACAGCCACGCAGGCGCCTATACCGGCGATGTCTATTCCATGAACTGCTACCTGGGCCTCCTGCCCCTCCAGGAACGGGAAGACTGGTTGAGCGAGTGGGCACACAGCGGCGAAATGCCCCTCGCCATGACCGAGTTCGGCACGCCCATGGACTGTACGTTTCGGCGAGGGCACCACGGTTTTACCAGCAACATCACCAGTGAACCCCTGTTGACCGAGTATGCTGCCATCTATTTTGGTGCGCACGCGTACGCTGCAGAGGAACACACATATCGACAGTTTCTTCACGACCTGTTCCGCAGCGGCATGCTGTACAACAGCTCGGAAAACCGGCTGGATGAGTATGCCAACAACCACAGTATCCAGCAGCTCTTTCGGACCCATACGTGGCGCAGTTGGCGCACCGCAGGTCTGTCCGGCGGCCTGCGCACCTGGTCCTGGATGCAGGATGCGCTCGCGCACGTCAACGGTCCGACCCTGGCGTGGATCGCAGGCCCTGCAGGCCAGGTCACGGCCAAGGATCATCACTTCAATGGCGTCCAGGCCGTCAACAAGCAGATCGTGCTGATCAATGACACGCGCGAGCCCCAGGCGTTTACAGCCACATGGACGGCTGTGGTCGGTGATCGGCAAGTGGGCCAGGGTACTGAGCATGGCACACTGGAGGTCTCGGAGATTCGAAAGCTGCCAGTCGCTTTCATGACGCGCGCCGAGCCGGTCGGCACGCGGACCCCCGGCCGGATCACGCTCGCAGCCACGATCGGTCAGACCTCCCACCAGGATGAATTCGCGTTTCACGTGTTTGGCGAAGATGCGCAGGCCAGCGCCCAGATCGCTGTGGTGGATCCGAACGGCATGACGAGCAGGATGCTGGCTACCCTGGGGTATACGACCCGTGACTGGCAGGGCGAGGCTGCGTCTCTTGTGGTCGTGGGACGTCACGCCCTGGAGCATGACCCGGGCGCGATCACCCGGCTCGAGTCCTACGTACAGGCCGGAGGCAGGGTCCTGATCTGTGCGCAGGACCCGCAATGGATGTCACGGGCCCTCGGGTGGCGCCTCTGTCCCAAGGTGAGCCGGCGCGTCTTTACCATGAACTCTCCGGTCTCGTGTGGGATCGATGCGCACGATCTGCAGGACTGGACCGGCAGCAGCACGCTGATTGACGCCTATCCGGAATATGCGGGCGATTATCTCAGGGGCAATGAGGGCGATCAGCCCTATGCAGGCTGGCACTGGGGCAACCGCGGAGGCGTCACCAGCGCGGCCATTGAGAAGCCGCACCGCAGCGGCTGGCGTCCCCTGCTGGAATGTGAGTTTGATCTGGCCTACACGCCGTTGATGGAGTTGGATTACGGCAAGGGACGACTGGTTTTCTGCAGCCTGGACCTGGAAGATCACGTGGTCCTGGATCCGGCGGCGCGACGTGTGGCCGGACGCATCGTCGATGATGCGATAAACGGTCCGTTGTCTCCGCGTGCCGACAAAGTCGTCTACCTCGGCGGCCCTGCAGGCGCAGCCTGGCTGGACAGGGTTGGGGTGAGTTATCAGCCATCGGCAGCCATGGACACAACCGCCGACCTGTGGCTCATTGGCCCGGATGCGGCCATTGACACGGGCGCACTGCGTGCCCATCTGGAAAAGGGCGGCAAGGTATTCTTTCTGCCAAGAGCGCAGACAGAGGGGTGGCTCGGCACCCAATTGAAGCGGGCTGAATCTCAATTTGCAGGATCCCTGTCCGTACCGGACTGGCCGGAAGCCAGGGGCCTGAGCGCGTCGGATCTTCGCTGGCGCAGCTACATGGACGCTGTTACCTGGGTACTGAACGATGGCACGGATATCGGGGCTGATGGCCTGATAGGCCGCCAGATGCTAGGAAAGGGCGTGGCGATCTTCTGCCAAATAGATCCGGACCGCTTTCACGCAGATGAGACCACCTACTTCCGCTACACGCGGTGGAGGTCCACACGCGCCGTGGCGCAGCTCCTGGCCAACCTGGGCGCCAGTTTCCCTGTAGACGGCCAGATCTTCCATCCTCGCGATCCCGGGGCCGTTGACGTGCAGGGCGATCAGTCAGGACCTCAAAGCTATGGCTGGCAAGGTGACTCAGACACGTCCGTGACACCCGGGTCCGAGGCAGTGGGAGCTTCGGCCTATTATCCTGATTACCGCACGGATTTTCCCATGGGAGACAATCCTTACCGTTATTACCGGTGGTAGGCTGCGCGTTTCTCGGACAACTTCACTGCGCGTTTTGTAGCGGATGCGGATAGATGTCCGGCGTTCCATCCACGCTTCCACACGGCTGTGCCCTTTGGAAGCTGCACAATATCCCCGTCCTGTGCCGCGTTGATGGCATCCCAGACCGCTTCCGGCGTCAACGCTGCGGCCGTGCGCGTTGCAGCACGTACGGTCGTCGGCAGGACGTCAATGGCGGCGACCATTAAAGACATCCACAGGCATAATTGAAATTTCGCAGTCTTGCGTCTCATTCTCACGTCTCCTGGGTCTTACACCTGACCATACACGTCGGGCACGCTGTCTTCCTCCATCATCTTTGCACGCTCGGGATTTGGCTGAGAGTAGTCGTCGATGCTCGGCTCTGAACCGACGACAACGCCTGCGAAGAGGGCTTCCCTGCCTTCGGCCTTGAGCTTGGCAATCTCCTCGCGCAGGACCGGCCCGATGACCTTTGAGACAATGCGCGTGACCTCGGCCCGCGTTCTCTTGCTCGTAAAGCACATGTTCGGCTCGCGTCCGGTCCTGGCATCGGAAGACATTGTCCACGACCAGATAGGGTCCGGCATTCGAAAGCTTCATGGCAAAGTCACCGGTCGGATCCAGCACGCGGTTGCCTGTGATGCTGGTGGGCGACCCCCAGGTGTGGCCTGTTTCGAAATCCAGAAAACAGCGGGACTCGACACTGGTGTTGTTCACCACGGAGAATGCCATGAGATTGGATATGCCGACATCGGCGATACGAGAGCGCAAGAAGAGGTTATGCCACGCATGCCAGTTGCCCATCACGTTAAAAATGCCCCGCCCACAGTCTTCGAATTGCGAATACCAGACCCAGATGTCCATCGAGTTCCAGTTCACTGTTTGCACGCCGGTGCCGCAATTCACGAACCGGCACCGGAGCACTTCATTCTCGGCCTGGCCGTTGGTCTTGTCTCCGCCAAAAACAAGTCCATTCTTCATATTATGGAACACCAGGTCGCTCGTTTCGTTGTACGTCGAAAAGGCCGGCCCATAGCGCAGGCCAGTGCCTGCCTGACCTTTGCCCTCGAACGTCATGCGTGAAATCTTGGAGTACCACGCATCCCACCGAAACATGGTGCCGTCGGCCGGCCCGTCCCACAACAAGATCGTATTTGACGGATCCTGGCCAACGATGGTCACCCCCTGGCAATCGGTGTGCGCCTGTCGCGTGGTCTGCACGGTGGTTGTAAGCCGATAGGTGCCAGCCGGAATATAGAGGACGCACGCGTTTTTGTGTTTAGTCAACTCATCCAGGGCCTGCTGCAAGGCCATGGTGTCATCCGCCTTGCCGTCCCCCAAGGCACGGTAATCACGCTTCAGATCCAGCCAACTGGCGAATGGGCCCACAAATTCGTCCTCGGAAGCTGAAGTCAACTGCCATGTCAAACACACAACAATGGCTGCAACTGTAATGCTCAGTGTGGTATAGCCCCGCATTGCCATCTCCTGCTTCTCACATTGATTGAACCGCCTTACTTCCATTTTCCTTCATCGCTGATGAACTCCGGCTGGGTCTGCTCAATGTTGTCCAGTCGGCGAAAATCGGAGACCGGCACCAGCGGTGTGATACGGTTTCGATAGTAGTACCTGTCGACGACCTCAAAACCCGGGGGCATATCGCCTTCGATTTCATAGAGCCGGGCGATGAGTTGGGCCCCTGGTACGAGCCACTGGTAGATTTCCCAGTTGTCCATGCCGGACCAGAGGCGATACTGAGGTCCGTTTTTGCCATTGGCCGAGAATGTTGTCTCGCTATAACCGCCGGAGAACGGCAGCATGGCGTCGCATTGATGCTCGGCAAAGGTGAGTATCTTCGGCCCCATGCGCTCTCGCAAGTCGCGCATCAGCTTGACATGCTCCAGGTCGGCCCCGAAGCTATCAAGATAGAAAAGGGTGCAACCCCTGTTGATCATGTTCTGGAACCGCTGCCAGAGCATGTCGAGGTGTCCCGGGTCATCGGCATTGAGTTGGATGACTTCATCGCTCCGCCAGTCGCGGCGCACCGCCAGGTCAGCAGGCCGGGTGGTGACACCGAGCTTTAATCCTGCCTCACGAAATCGCTGAACCAGGAGCGGCCAGTGCAGCGCCACTTCAGGCGGAAGCACGTCGAAATCGGGCCGGTACATGGCACCCCTTGGATCATCACCACCCTGTCCCCACAGGATCACACCCTGCCCGCCAGTAGACTTCAACCTGGGTATGAGCGTTCGACAAAAGGATTCGACGCCTTCGCCAAGATCGATGCGACGATGACCTCCGTGAAAACCGTACGGATTGGTGGATGACACGGCCTGCTGGCTGTGGTTCATGTAATCCGAGGCGATCCAGCGGTCGTCGGCCTGGTATTGAACGGCGCCGAACGTGGCCTGAAAATGTTCGCGATAAGGCGCCAGCAGATGTTTCCAGAGGCGATTCGAACTGACGCGGACACGAAGATCGATGGTTGCAGCCCCGCGTGCCGGAACCGGCGTCCCCGCAAAGTACATCAACCGGCGATCCGGAGAGTTCTCTCGCTGGTCCGCAGCCCAGCTTGAGTAATCCCACAGGATCAGGCTTCGAGTCCAGCCGATCTTCCAGGGCGAGACCCCCACACCAATAGAATCATCAGCAGCGTAGCTTCCCCCTATCTTCGACCAGAAGCTCGGATGGCACAGTCCCAGTCCATGGGCCTGGAAGTAGCTGATATGCTGGACCTGCATCAATCCTTCCGGCGGGCGATCGAAATGGAAAACCAGCCCGGAGAAGCCCACGACGTTGATCGGCTCTGATGCGTGATGATTCTCAATGCGGGACGAGATCGTGACATCCTCGCCATCGAAGGTATAGTCAACAACACATGCCACATCCCCGCCCGCATGACGTACACGCACAAGATTGGCGGCAAGGACTTCCAGCGATTTACTGGCCACAGGCGCCGTCTTGACGAGCCCTGAGCCGGACTCCTTGAACCAGTGTTCCGCGTTGAAAACGGACCAGCCGCCTGAAGCCAGCTCTCTCTGTCCGATACGTATCGACGATAGCCCCTCTGTGGTCACGTGGAAACTGATGCCATCCGAGGTCTTGTAGATAAAGGTATCCGGTTGGCCGCCAGTCCGCCTGTTCTCAGGTGCCGAAGACGCTTCTGCGAGAGGTTCTGTGACAGGCACGGCACTCAACGCCGGGCAGAGGAAAGTCGAAGACACGACCGCCCACAATACGGCAATGGTCATTGGCCTAGAACCCATTTCAAAACTTCTTTCGGCTGCAATCGGCTGCAAAGCCCGTGGGACGGCGTTGTCGGCGAAAACGGTTCTCGATCCCCTGGGGACCTCCGAGCCCTTTTCATCTCCGGCCTTGCCCACGGACTTCTCGCTCGATCTCGCTTCAAAATCAGTTTTGAAATGGGCTCTAGACAAATCTATCTCCTTACCTTTCCAGCCTGTGTTTTGGATGAACGGCGTGCGTTTCACCCGATTTGAGTGTTATCCTGTCATACCCTTCTAGCACATACACAGCGGGAATGCAAGTTGCCTGTGGCAGCGCCGAGGCTGTATTCCCACCTCATATGATACCCGCTTGAATAAGCCTCGCTCATCATCATAACGCTTGCATTGCTGCCAGGCCTGTGGCATGATATGGCAGGACCACTATCCGATGGATCCTGGGGGATATCCGTGTCAATGGTAGGAGTCAACGTATGAGTATTCGGCTTGATATAAACCGTCGTCAGTTTCTCCAGACCGCTGCGATCGCCGCGTGAATTGAGGCTCATGAACCAACCGAAGTCACGTTCGTTCCGCCGGCCGGCATCGATATTGTCGACCCATGGCACGTGCATTTTAACGAGACAGGCGGGCTCAGTGGCAGGGTAAATGGTAAGCCGCCGGCCACGGCACTCAAACTCGAAATCCAATATCAATAGGCGTATTTATACAGGAGGCCCTGTGAAATTCAAAACACTGATCTGTTTTATCACCGTCCAAGTCTTTGTCTGCAAAGGTGTACTGCTGGGTGCGGCGTCCACAACGGGTAACGCAGGTGACGCCGTTGCATCGTGGTCCTGGCAGGAACCACAGGCCAAGGTCGTGGAGACAGGCGACCTGCAATGGGCCCCGAAACCCTTTGAGTTTCAGGCAGGTGAGTCGATCCGCTATATAGACTTTAAGTCCGGCAAGGATACCAGTGATGGTCTGTCAAAAGACACGCCCTGGAAGCATCACCCCTGGGATCCAGACGCCGGTGGCCAGGCAGCTGTGTGCCAGGGGGTACATACCTATGTGTTCAAGCAGGGCGTGGTCTATCGCGGTCAGATGGAGGCCAATGAGTCCGGCACCGCCGAGACTCCCATCCTCCTGACGCGGGATCCGTCCTGGGGCGAGGGACCGGCTGTCATCTGCGGTTCCGAGACCGTGACAGGGTGGACCCAGGGTACTGACAACACCCTCATCCCGGACCCGGACAAGGTCTGGTACACGGATCTCGACTGGGCACCTCGAAATGTCTGGAGGGTCGGCGAGGACAGTACTGTCACTCGCATGGCCCTGGCACGCACGCCAAACTGGACGATCACGGACCAGGACGACATCAAAAGCCAGTGGTGGAGCTGGAAGAATCCGGACAAACCGTTTGACAACTATGCCCAGATCAACGGTCAGCAGCGCCACATGGGGTTCGATAAGGACCACATCAACATGACCAGGTCGGAGGATTACTACAAGGGCGCCATTGTCTGGACCACCAAGGGCTGGGTCATGGGCAGTCCGTTCCCTGCCAGGGTCCTGGCTGTGGATCGTGACAAGGGGTCCCTGACCTTTCCCGGGCAGTGGGGCGGCGGACCGTCCTACAAGATCATCCGCGGATGCCGCTACTATCTGGAAGACAAGCCCCAGTACCTGGACAGTCCCGGCGAATTCTGGTTCGACAAGAAGGGCAGCGGCGGGCGCCTGTATCTCCGCCTGCCTGATGACCAAAACCCCAACCAGGCCCACATCGAGGTGGCCAAACGCATTCGCATGATCGACAGTCGTGGCATGAGCCACGTGCACGTCAGCGGCCTGACCTTCCGCTTCACCAATGTCTACTGGAACCTGCTTGCAGCGCCCTACTGGGTCTCGCACGAGAGCCTGGACGCGGAACCCGGGTGCGTACGTCTGCTTGGCAGCGGCACGGATATTCAAGTCACGAACTGTACCTTCGAACATGTTCACCGGGGCGTGCGCATGAAGGCCATGGGCCCACAGGACGCCGTTGACCAGGTGGCGGTGAACGACAATGTGTTTACCTACAACGACTATGGGGCTGTGGATCTGGCCGACGGTACTGTCTACAATACACTGGATCCCCCCATGGGTCGGCTTTATGACGTGTGCGTGATGAGAAATATGTTCGACCACATCGGCCTGCGTCCCGACCTGTTTGGCCAGGGTGAGGCCGTGGAGATTGCCTACGCCCAGACCGTCGAGGTGGCAGGCAACATATTCGACCGTGTGTGTGCCCAGGGCATTGACGTGCATGGCGCAAAGCAGAACCGCGCAGCCACAGACCGACCCTTTACTCGCATTCTCATCCACCACAACAAGGCCGTGGACACACTGCTGAACGTCGATGACTTTGGCGGTATCGAGACCTGGCAGGGCGGGCCTGCCTATGTGTACAACAACATCTCGGGCAACCCGGGCGGCTACCGCAACTGGGACCATGTGCTGAGTCCGGACACGGAAGACCGCTTCGGCCACGCCTATTACCTGGACGGGGCCTTTAAAAACTACTATTTCAACAACATCGCCTGGGGCAAGTCCAAGGGCCCGTCCGGTGCACTGGCCAATACCTCGGCCTTCCAGCAGATCATCAGTTACGAGAACACGTTTTTTAACAACACCCTCTACAACTTCGTGCGCGGTTCGCGTCGCCAGGCGCCCCAGGCCGGACGCGTCAAGTTCCTGGGCAATATCTGGCAGAGCATGGGCCTGCGTGTGTTCCGCGATGCAGACCCTGCACGGACCGCTGCGGCCGGCAACGAAGCGGACGCAGGACCGCAGCGCAGCGAGTTCGCCATTGACACGGATGCATACGCACGTAATGTGTTCTACGACATTGGCGAGCAATTTGGTGTGTTTGAACCTTCCGGACGTTGGCACAAGACGCTCCAGGCATTCCAGCAAACCCTGGAAACCTACGGACCCATGGCGGCAAGCGTGGGTGTCATGGCTGAGCAGTCGCCTTTGCGTGATCCTGCGGCCCATGACTTTCGTCCGTCAGCCAACTCGGCAGCTCGTCACCTGGGCGCCAGGGTCTTTGTGCCGTGGAGCCTGTACAAGACAGTGGCAGAATGGAACTTCACCCCCATCTCGGGCGATCCCACGCGTATCCTGGACGAACACTGGTGCATGTCTCCCTACTACACAGTGCGGGACGACTACTACAAATGGCCCACATATCCACTCCGGGGCGTCAATGTCACCTTACTGGATTATCAAAACGGTCCCCTGGAGAACTGGACCACGGGCGCCCTGCGTTTCAACGGACGTGACCAGTACGCTGTCCTCACCAATGAAGACATAAATCAGTTGGTCAGCGATCAGACCCGTCATGTCACGTCACAGTGGTTGACCGCGACTTTTCCGGCATCCATGCAGCCGGGTGGGAAGTACCAAGTCAAGCTGGTTTTGCATGACGTGAAGAACGGACTGAAATTACGGGCAGACCTGAACTGGCTCAAAAAGGACGGCGCTTTCGGTGGCAGTAACACCTGGGGCGGTCCAGCCCAGGACATCAATGGCTCCGGGCCCTATACCTTCACTTTTAATCCCGTGGACAAACCCGATCTGGGCAGTTTCGCTCTGACGGTTTATGTCTCACCTACCGGCGATTGGAATGATCATGTCCTTGTCGCCACCGAGGGTATTGCCGTGAGCCACGCCAACACAATACATGCCCTCACGACAGGCCAAGACCGTATCGATGAAGACTTGAGCACCCCGGAGATCCGCACCTCAAACTTCCTGATCGAGGCGTATTTTCAGACCCTGCAAGGACAGACGGACGCCATGCTGATCCGCAAGATGGATGACGCGGCCGGCTTTGCCTTGAATGTCAACGAGGCCGGAGGCGTGACCCTGATGGCCCGGGCAGCAGGCATCAAGGCGAGCCTGGCCAGTGTGAATGGGGTGAACGATGGCCAATGGCATCACGTTATTGCAGAGGCCGATCGAAAGGCAGGGACCTTCACAATCTACCTGGATGGCAGGCAGAATGTCAGCGGTCCCGGCCTCAGCCCGGAGGCCTCGCTCGCCAATGATGCGGATCTTTATGTGGCCGGTACACCCCAGGGACACGATTTGAATGGCGTCATCGAGTTTATACGAATCGCACACGGTACACTGGCTGACGCCAGGACCACGATCGAGGAGCTTTACGCCTGGCAGTTTGACGGGCCGTGTCTCAGGGACTTTGCAGGGCAGATGCGTCCTGAAGACGGCGGTTGCGCCGGTGCCATAAACGCCACCTCTAAAGGCGATAGGTAGGTCATCAAACCATCAGAATTAACCCGTAGACAGTCACCTGTCGCTCGGGTATCGTGCTTCGATGATGGGCAGGACCAGAAATCACGACAGGGTCTCTGTGGTACGCTGCCTGCGGCTGTGCGCTGGAAGGATAAAGAAAAAATCGCCCCCAGCTTGCGTATCCCGGTGGGGACGCCTCCGATCTTCCTCGCGCATGGGGGGGACGATATCATCAGTCCGCCTGAGCACAGCGTCTTGATGTACCTTGCACCGAAGAAGGCCAATGTCCTGGCAGAGCTGCACATTTACGCCACGGCCGCCCACGACTTCGGCGTGCGCCCGAGCGACCATCCCTGTGCCGCCTGGCTGCGCTATCAGGGCTTCCTCAAGCGACCACCGCAAATGCGCTGAATGGGAGGACGCCAGACCTTATCTTGAAACTCAGCCGTTCTGAAAGCCGGACATATTGGCATTGCAGTCCCTCATGTGGTACGATTGAGAACGTGTCACGCAGTAACACAGGGAATGAAGTTAAATGGGAAATGTCAGATGAGTCGTAAAGGATTTGCCATGTCGAACCTATTGGTGCTTTCATTGGTTCTTTGTACGTCTTCACTTGAGGGGGCATTGGCACCGTGGGCATCCAACACCGATCCTACGGATGTCTCGAAAAGCCATGTCCAGGACATCACGACCTCACCTTTGACCTACAGCATTGTGCAGAGCGGTACCATGGACGGGAAGATGTGCACCTCGCTGCCCGGTGTGTGGGAACCGTACGAGCAGACCTGGGAATCCAACCGTTCGATACGCATGGAGAATGTGGGGACGTCAAACATCATCAATCCGTGGCTGACCACAGGCCCCATCGACTTCTTCTCCCAGCAGACCATCGCTGACTCGGTGACAAAGGGACTTTCGACCGACAGGGAAAAGGCCCTGGCGCTCTTCTACTTCTACATCACCCATCGCTTTCACAAGGGCAATGGGGACAACGGAGCGCAGGGCGACGTGTCACAGGCCATCAATGTATTCGGATTCAACACCTGCGGCAACAGTACGCTGTGCCTGTCGGATCTGCTTGACAAGGTCGGCATGCGTGATTGCCTGTTCAGCCATTGCCCCGGCCATGTGGTGCCGCAGGTCTTCTTCGACGGCAGGTACAACACACTGGACGGGGACATGGCCACGTTCATGCTCATGCGGGACAACCACACACTTGCCAATGAGCTGGATCTGGTGCGCGACCACGACCTGATCAAGCGCGTGCATCAGTATGGCATCATGAGTCCCATGAGCTCTCTCAGGAACAATGAGGATTACGCGCAGTATTACACGTGGGAGGGTGACACGACCGTGCAGCTCGACGGCTGGGCCTGGTGGACGATGGGCATGGTCCTGCGTGCGCACGAAGCCATTGAATGGAGATGGGGACATGCAACGCCGGTGAAATATCACGGCGACATGGCGGGATATCCCCCGACAGTCCCGGATACGATCTACAACGGTCTCTGGGAATACACACCGGATTTTCATAACGATTCGCAGTGGCGGGCCGGGGCCACGGTGACGAACATCACCAACACCGACGGTGTGCTCACGGCTGCGGAGGGCGGCACGGGCACCATTGTCTGGCCGATGAAAGTGCCTTATCAATTCATCGGAGGCACCTTGACAGCCACGGGCGACGGGTATGCTTTTGAGATCGGTTTCCTGGACCCGAAAGACTGGAAGAAGACCGTGTACACAGCGCTGGTGACACTGGACGAGTTTGACGGCAGGTTCAAAGGCCGTACAGCCGACGCGCGCGAGTACTGGCTCCGGTGCACCTTGACAGGCAACGCATGTTTAAAGGCACTCACCATCAAGAACGACATCCAGATGGCGCCTCTGGCCATGCCGTCCATGACCGTGGGAAACAATCGCTTTACGTACCTGGAACACACGGACGACAAGACCGGCGCAAATGCAGCCAGGCATTTGAGGATCACGCATACCTGGGTCGAAAGATCCAAGACACGCCCTCCGGACGCGTCCGCCTCTCCCCTCTATCCGGTCCACGGCGGCCAGAGCGACGGTACGGACGTGACGTTCCAGTGGACTGCGGCCACAGACCCTGACGGCGATGCCATCACGGATTATCACTTCCAGTTGTCGGACCGGCCTGACATGAGATGGCCCCTGTCTCTCAATTTCGACAAATACGTTTCCAAAACGCCGGACAAGGGCGTGACGCGCTACACGCTTGCGCGTCCCGGCCTTTTGACGCACGGTACGACCTATTACTGGCACGTGAAAGCGAAGGATTCAAATGGCGTCTGGGGGCCGTGGAGTGATACCTGGCGTTTTACCGCGCAAGGGCCCGCCTACCCTGTAGACGTGGCGATGACACATGACGTACATACCGGCACTGGCACATTGACCTGGAGCGCCAATCCCGTGGGCAGGACGCCTGTCAAGTACAGGGTGTACGGCAGCGATGAACAGGGTTTCACGGTGCATGACGCCCCATACGATGTCAAACTCGGCGACACCACGGAACTGGCCAATCCGTTTCCCGCCAACTTCGTGGCTGAAGTGACAGAGACATCCCTCACCGTGATCGGTGCGGGTAATGCGCTGCCCAATGCCAACAAGGCCTATTACCGTGTGGTGGCGGTGGACAGCGGTGACCACCGAAGCGGAGACTCGGAGTATGTGGAGGCCTTGAGGCCGTTCATCTACAGCACGCCGGTCACGCATGCGCCCGAAGGCCAGGCATATCGTTATCAGGTGAAGGCCATTCGGTCCATCGGTGACCTCGGGAGGCGGGACAATGCCAGGCCCAAGGCCGGTGCCCGATTCTGGAAGATCGAACCGCTGACGTTCTCACTGACGCAAAAACCGGACTGGATGAGTATCGACGCAGACACAGGACTGATCACCGGCATGTCGGACGGCACCGGGGGATCGGTGACTGTGAGCGTGACGCTTGCCAGGGAACACCGCCTGGTGCACGATGAGAATAATATAGTCTGGGGCAATGAATATGAGAAAAGCCGAACCTATGAAATCGTCGGCCCGACGACACAGCAGTTTGCTGTAAACGCCGCCCGTGACACGACACTGCCGACAAACAGATGACAGGAGAACTGGCGAATGGCACCACGCGATCGAACCACGAAGATGCTCGTTTTTGCTGTAGCGATGCTCAACCTCACGACACTGGCCGCCGAATCCATCACCTGGCAGTTTTCCGACGACTGCGCAGGGTGGAAGGCACGCGCGAAAAGCATCGTGCTCACGCGTGTGGACGCAACGCGTGAAGGCAGTCAGGGCAGCCTACGCATCCAGGGGCGCATTGAGGAAGGGTACAACTATGCCCTGTCCGAACGGCGTCCCATGTCGCCCGGCCAGCTGTACCGGCTCTCCGTGTGGGTGCGTGTGGACAGCGTCGCCCCCGGCACACCCATGCCGTATCTCAAGTGCGAGTTCGTGGCTGCGGACAGCCGCCGCAATCCGGGCCAGGTACACACAGATACTTACAGCGCGGCGCGGCTCGGTGACTGGCAGCAGTTGTCCGGAGAATTCCGGGCGCCTGAAGGCACCACGCAGTTCTGGCTCGCCCTGGAAAAGGGCACCCCCAGTTCCGCGGAGATCGATGCGTATCTCGATACCATCCGGGTGGAGTCGATCCCGCATCTGAGCCTGTTCGACACCTGTCGGCTTGACCCCATGCCGCCTTTGCTGGAGAAGGTTCGCGGTGTTCATCCCAGACTCTATCTCGATGCCGCGCGAGTGGCAGAACTACGTCAGGCCATCCAAACCACACATGCCCCGATGTGGCAGGAACTCCGCGTACTAGCCGACCGTGCCGTGAGACGCGGCGCGCCGGCCTATCGCGAACGAGACAACACCAGCGGTGATGAACAGCTCTGGCAGCGTGACGTGGGCAACACACTGCCCGTGCTGGCCATGGCCTGGGTGCTCAGCGGGGACACACAGTATCTCGACGCGGCCCGCCAGTGGGCGCTCGCCTCGTGCGCGTACCCGACGTGGGGCCTCGGTTCTATTGACGGCATGGATCTGGCTGCGGGACATCAGTTGTTCGGCCTGGGCCTCGTGTACGACTGGTGCTATGCGGATCTCGGCAATGCTGCACGCCGTACCATTCGCGACACGCTCGTTCGGCGCACCTCCGCCATGTTCGAGGCCGCGGCCACGGGCAAGGCCTGGTGGCGGCAGTCGTATATGCAGAATCATCTCTGGGTGAACGTCGCCGGCATGGCGGTGGCGGGCCTGGCGCTGTTCGACGAAGTGGACGACGCAGTCATGTGGGTGGGCCTGCCGCTGGGCAAGTTTCAGCGCACCATGGCGGCGCTCGGCTCGGACGGCGCGAGTCACGAAGGCGTGGGCTACTGGGAGTATGGCGTCGAATACATGCTCAAGTTTATGGACCTCGCTCGCGCCCTGCTTGGCGTCAACCTCTACGACCACGATTGGTGGCGAAACACGGCATCCTACGCCCAATACCTGGCCCTGCCGCGTAGTGCGTGGACGCGAAGAAATTGCATCGTGGATATCGCCGACTGCCCGCGCGCACACTGGTACGGGCCGGACACTCTATTGCGTGGATTGGCCCGCGAGTTTCACGACGGGCACGCACAGTGGCTGGCACAGCAGATCGACGAGGCGGACGTTGCCTCGCAGGGCGCGTCGTGGCTGAATCTCGTGTGGTTCGATCCCACGATCCCGGCCGCACCACCGCTGTCACTGCCGACCCTGCACTACTTTGACGATATGGACATCGTGTCGGCCCGTTCGGACTGGACAGGCAGCGAATCCCTCGTGGTTTTCAAATGTGGACCCTTCATTGGGCACGAGGCAGTCCAGGCATTCGACTACGATCCCGGCGGTGGACATGTGCATCCGGATGCTGGCCACTTTGTGCTTTTCGGTGCAGGGGAATGGTTGATACGGGACGACGGATATTGCGCCAAGTGGACCGGCCAGCATAATACCCTGCTCGTAGACAGTCGCGGGCAGCTTGGCGAGGGCAAACAGTGGTTTCAAGGCGCCCCATCGCTCGCTGTAAAGGCCCGACCTGAAATACTGCGCGTTGCGTCCAGTCCGACTCTGGACCAGATGAGCGGCGACGCCACGCAAGCCTATGCGCGTGACCTGGGTCTGCGACGTTATGTGCGGCACCTGCTTTACTTGAAACCTGACGCGCTGTTGGTGTGTGATGAAGTGACAACGGACCAGCCGCGTTCGCTGGAATTGCGTTTCCATCCCGAGAGTCGGCAAGCGGCTCGCAACGGAAATGCCTTTGTGCTCCGCGGCGACAAATCCATTCTACGGCTGGAACCCCTGTTGACGGCGGCGGATGTCAAGGTGTTGGCTGAAGAAGTGGCCATCGAAGGTCGGCAGGGCGAGCCGGACCAGACCCTGTTCACGGTGCGCCTGAACCGGCACGCCGCCAACTGGCGCAATGTCGTGGCCCTGTCCTGGTCAGACGCCGGATCGTCCGCACCCCGCGTGACAGCCAAGGCTGCGGGCGATGTCTGGACGTTCTCAATGAATGAACGCGTCGTGACATTCGACTGGACGACCGGCATGGCACAACCGACCCATCAATGACATTGAAAGGAAACGTGACATGGACTGCAAACAAAGGATCTTTACACTCGCCTTGCTGATCTCGACCTCGGTTTACACAGCAGGCGTGATCGCACAGTCGCAGAAAACAGCCGAGACCTCGGCAGGCTGGGAGAAATTCGAGCACAATCCCGTGCTCGGCGGGGACCTGGGCACCTGCTTTGATGTGGCCCTGTTGAAAGAGAAGGCGTCTTACAGGATGTGGTTCTCGTGGCGTCCGAAGAAGTCCGTCGCACTGGTCGAAAGTATCGATGGCATTAACTGGACCAAGCCTCGAATCGTGCTGGGCCCCAATTCACGCTCCGGATGGGAGGATGATATCAACAGACCCACTGTGATCCGGCAAAACGGCCAATACCACATGTGGTACACGGGCCAGGCCAGGGGCCGGTCCTGGATCGGATACGCCGCAAGTCCCGACGGTGTGACGTGGAAAAGGGCCTCAGACAAGCCGGTTCTGTCGTCCGAAGCGTCGTGGGAAGATGTGGCGGTGATGTGTCCCCATGTCCTTTGGGATCCCAAGGAGAGCGTCTTTCGGATGTGGTACTCGGCAGGTCAGCAGTATGAACCCAACGCCATTGGCTACGCCACAAGCCCTGACGGTCTGGACTGGAAGAAACTCCCTGCCAATCCCATTTTCACGGCCAGGGCCGACAGCGCCTGGGAGCAGCACAAGGTCACGGCCTGCCAGATCATCCCCGGCGAGGACTTCCACCTGATGTTCTACATCGGTTTTCGTGACGAGCATCACGCCCAGATAGGCCTGGCACGTTCAAGAGACGGCATCTCGGACTGGCAGCGCCATCCAGCCAATCCCATCATCTTTCCCGGAGGCGACACGTGGGACGGCGATGCCTGCTATAAGCCCTTTGCCATCTACGATCAGAAAAGCGACCGCTGGCTCCTCTGGTACAACGGCCGCAAGGGCCCCGCCGAGCAGGTGGGACTGGCCATACACAAGGGCCTTGATCTTGACTTCTCGCCACAGTAGCGGCATGAATTCGGATCACCTTTTAGAGGTTACGGCCATCCATTCTGCCTGGACACGTAAAAGATCGCCTAAAACTGCTGCTTCAAGACACCGACTTCAATATGGCTGGGATGCCGTTTGGATCGATACACGTGATTGGTGACCGTGATAAAGTCTTTTTGATTCGCTTCAAAAATATTCGGCACGTAGGTCTGCGGATTGCGATCGATAAACGGGAACCAGGTGCTTTGGACGTGAATCATGATCCGATGTCCCCGTTTGAATGTGTGCAGAACGTCCCACAATTTAAACGATATCCCGGCCACCTCATTGGGTGTGAAGGGCTTGGGCTCCGTGTAGCTCTCCCGGAAACGTCCCCGGAACACTTCTGCTCGCACCAGGGTTTGCTGAGCTGCTTTTTCACCAAAATCATCGGGGTACACATCAATCAACTTCACCACCCAATCGGAATCCGTTCCTGTCGTGGAAACGAAGAGATTCGCCTGAATGACCCCGGCCAATGTCACGTCCTGGTCAAGTATGTCAGTTTGAAACACCAAGACATCCGGTCTCCGGGCAGCGAATCGCTGATCTTCTGCATAAAACGTGTTGTTGATCCACTTAGAATTATCTCGGGTATGCGGGACCGGTTTGTTTGGATCGCTGATATAGGCATCATACCCGTCATCCTCCTCCGGAGGGGCATCGAATTGTAGTTTGTTGCCTTTATGGAAATAGAGCTTTGTCTTTTCTGCAGAGGCCGGCGGCCATTGGTCAAACTGTCGCCAGCGGTTGGCTCCGGTTTCAAATATCAAGGCTTCGGGCAGGTTCAATGCACTGTCGTCGTCCTTTAAAAAGTGTTTGAAGAAATGGAAGTCAACATGCGCCTGATAATACTCCGAGACCGGGAATCCAAAATCTGTATCGCCCAACTCGCTGCCCTTTCCACGAAGCCAACCGCCATGATACCAGGGCCCCATGACCAGCATATTGAAAGTGTCAGGATTCTGCTTCTCGATCGTGTGGTAGGTATTCAAGGGTCCGAACAAATCTTCCCGATCGTACCAGCCGCCCACCACCATGACGGCTGCCTTGATATTCTTCAGGTGAGGCAGGATGTTGCGTTTTTGCCAGAAGTCGTCATAATTGGGGTGGCGCGTAATATGGTTCCAGAATTCGGACTTCTCTTTGAAATACAACTCGTTCACATTTTTCAAGGGCCCCACGTCCAGGAAGAATTTATAGGCGTCCGTGGTTTTGATGTCATAGATGGGATCGGGCCATTCATCAGTCGGCCCCTCACGTTTTTGCTGGACGTTGTTCAGGAATCCAAACAGATGGGGCAGTAGAAAGGCCCCGTGATGGTAAACGTCATCCCAATAAAAATCAGACACCGGCGCCTGAGGAGAGACCGCTTTTAAAGCAGGGTGAGAATCGATCGATCCGGCGGACGCGTAAAAGCCAGGATAGGAGATTCCCCACTGACCCACCTTGCTGTTGTGCCCGGGGAGGTATTTCAAGAGCCACTCGATCGTATCATAGGTGTCCGTACTTTCATCCGTATCCGTATTGCCTTGCTTGTCCGGAATGTGCGGCGTCATATGAACGAATTGGCCTTCAGACATGAAGCGGCCGCGCACATCCTGGTACACAAAGATAAATCCTTCCTTTTCGAATGCTTCATGGGGGCCGATCTGGCCTTTGTATTGATCGGCCCCGTAAGGACTGACACTGTAGGGCGTGCGCAACAGCAGGATCGGGTATGTTTTCGACATGTCGTTCGGCATGTAAACGGCGGTGAAGAGTTTCACTCCGTCACGCATGGGGATTTGTTTCTCGTATTTCGTGTAATGCTCGCGGATGTAGTCTGCTCGCTCATCGGCTTGAATGAAACCCACCTGAAGCACGAAGCAGGCGTACAAGAAAAAGAGAGCCACGCGACCTTTCATGGCACAATCCTCCAAAAAGAACTTGATCTGTAGAAAATCTATTTTGTGTGTCCATTTCGGATTATAGCGTGCCGGTCGATCCGGTTCAACAGATATAAGACGATTTCGAATGGAACTCGGAGCCGCCTCCTCACAAGGAACCGCTTATGCCCGGTCTCAACAGTGCTTGACAAGACCATGATATCTCTTATGCTAAGAGCCGTGTTGCGTGTTGAAACCCGTTTTCGATCATTTCATTGCGTGATGAATGATGAAGCGTTGGCTGTCATATGGGTCCCATGAACCGTTCCTTGGAACCGATACTGAACTTGAATGGAAGTCGCTTGGTCGTGGTTTTGAAGTCATGATCCCTGAAAAGATCCAAAGCAAACCACCTTGCAGGGAGGCCTGGACCCTCCGCATTTCCAGGAGTGTTGCCAACCGCTAGAGTGGAAAGACTCACTGCAAAACGGCCATTTCGCCGAAAAGAATCTTGCCGACATGATCATGCGATGTCGTGTGTGATATTCGGATGAGATCTGACTGGCCCAATGACTCCGGTGGTTTGATTTCCACGGGGCAGGGGCCGGCCGAAAACATGAGTGTTGAACGCGCCATGTCAAAGTTACAGCATGTGCGCCGTCGAGTTGGTTAGCCGAGTGTTAGACCAAGTGATAGGAGGTCAGTCGTGCTTTACACATCCACAACAAAGTCTCATTGTCCTATTGGAATGATCCCGGCCTGTCTCGTTCTTGTGATAGGTCTGTTGTCGCCGGGGCTCAAGGCCGAACAACACTGGCCTTCGTTTCGCGGTCTGTCGGCATCCGGTGTGGCAGAGGGCTATTCGACGCCCACGCAATGGGATTTGAAAAGCGGTGAGAACATTCAATGGAAGACGCCCATTCCGGGACTGGCTCACTCCAGTCCTGTGGTATGGGGAGATCTGGTCTTTGTCACGACCGCTGTCAAGGGGGAAGGAGAATCGGTGCTGAAGGTCGGCTTGTACGGGGACATCGAATCGGAAAAAGAAGACACCATTTTCGATTGGTACCTTTACTGTATAGACAAGAAGACCGGCCACATTGTGTGGACTCGACAGTGTCACAGCGGCAGGCCCAAGATAAAGCGGCACGCCAAGTCCACCCATGCCAATGCAACCGCGTGCACGGACGGCAAAGTCGTGGTCGCGTTCTTCGGGGCCGAGGGATTGTACTGCTATGACATCCAGGGCGATCTGATCTGGCAGAAGGATCTCGGTATCCTTGACTGGGGTTTCTTTCGCCAGCCGGCCGCACAATGGGGAGGGGGCAGCTCTCCTGTTATCCACAAGGACAGGGTGATTCTCCAGTGTGACGTCCAGAAGGATTCATTTATTGCGGCGTATGCCTTGAAGGACGGCACCACACTGTGGAAAACGCCCAGGGATGAAATTCCCACCTGGGGCACGCCGACCGTGTATACAGGCGGGGCGCATGCACAAGTACTCGTCAACGGATTCAGGCATATCGGAGGGTATGACATCGAGACTGGCAGGGAAATATGGAGGATGGCGGGCGGTGGTGACATCCCGGTTCCGACACCAATCGTCGCCGGCGATTTGATCTACATCACCAACGCACACGGTCGCCTGTCTCCCATTTATGCCGTGAAACTGTCTGCGACTGGAGATATTTCACTCCAAGACAATGAATCCAGCAATGACTATGTCGCCTGGAGCCATCCCAAAGGTGGAAACTACATGACCACCCCCCTCGTGTGGGCAGAGTACCTGTACTGCTGCTCAAATGCCGGCAAGCTGAGCTGCTTTCACAGGACAACCGGGGAGTTGGTGTATCAGGAGGGTCTTGGCGCTTCGTCTGTGGCGTCCTCAGCGTCTCCGGTTGCGGCCGATGGAAAACTCTATTTCTCCGGCGAGAAGGGTGACATCTACGTGGTGCAGGCGGGTCCCGAATTCAAAGTCATCGCAGTGAACAAGATGGCTGAAACCTGCATGGCGACGCCTGCAATCTCAGAAGGGACCCTGTTCTTTCGCACCAGAAATTATCTCGTGGCCGTGGCAGAGGGCAAAGAGTGAGGCCGTGCCGCAGTAGATATCCGATATTCTAACAGACCCCGGAATGGCGAAACGGTTGTCCATTGGCCCCCGCAACCGGACGACAGCCACAAGGGCCGTTATCCCAGGCCTCCAATGTCTGAGTGATGTGGTCGTGTGGGGATGACCCTCTATGTCTCGTGCTTGAACTCGCCCAGCATCACGATCTCCCTGATCGGCTCCCAGTGATAGACATAGGCCGGGATGACGAGCATGATGGCCGCTGCGGCCACGCCCACCAGGAACGTGTAGTGGCCGATGAAAAAGCCCCAGGACACGCTGTCGCTCATGTTCGCCTGGGACTCGCCGGACAGCATCTCATGGAGGTACTCCCAGGCGCCTGCAACGATCAGGGCCAGCAGGAAAAGACACCAGGCGTAGTAGACCTTGTTGCCCTTTAGAATAAGCCGCACGGCGCCGATAAGAAATCTCAGAAAAGCCATGGGGTTCCCTTACGTTGCATAAAAATAGTAAAACTTGGGTTCGGTCGCCAATTCCTCTTTGAAGATGAAGACACGTTTTTCACGCATGAGGTACCGCCTCTCGCTGTCAGGATCGAAAATCGTCATGGTACGCGGCAGCGCTGCCTGGGCATTCGAAGACGTCCAGACACTCGATGAATCTCGTTTCCGTCTGGACTTCAATCTGTAGGTTCATCCAGGTCATCATGGCTGTCCAAGAATTGTTATCATCTTGATCTTCCCTGATGCAGGGCTTACAATCAGCGCATGGTGGAAAGACTAAGACTGCTGTTGCCCGTTACGACGCCCATGGGGGAGGGCACAGTCAAGACCATGTTTCTCTGTCGCGGGCTGCGGTGGGCCGTCTTTGTTGTCTCCCTTCTTTTCGTCGGGCTCGGGGCCCTGCAGGCCGAGGACACGGTCAAGCTCACGACCGAGGATCTCACCGGGCGAAGCTTCCGGTTCAGCTGGCGTGACAGAAACAATGGCGGCGTCAACGGCATCCTCGTCCTGGACAAGGACAAACGCATCTCTGGTATCAACAGTCCGAATGAGACGTCGTGGGAGATCGACGGCCAGGGCCGTCTCCTGATCAAGCATGCGGACGGGCGCGTGTCAACGACATTCGAAACCTGTGAGGTACGCAAGGGCGCGTACTTCTTCGAGGGACCCTTTCATCTGCGTGACGGGATCGTTCATCGGCTCGAGGAGACTGGCGACCGACCTGATGCGCCGCTTCCGGAACTCTCCCTGGGCCTCCCCGATGAACTCCTGATCAGCAGCCAGCTGATATTTTGCCTTGATGAGGGCGTGGACCGCGATGTGATCCTCCCCTCCGGACGCACATTTTCGATCCGCCTGCTGTCTGTTAACGAGCAGCGTGACACCGTGGTCGGCCTCATTCGCCGAGCCGAAGTACGTATTACCCTCAACAACAAGCGCCACGACCTGATCTGTGCGCCCTATGTGATGCCTGCCGTGATCGGGGACGTGCGCATTCAGGCTGACACGACTTCCGGCTTCACCACACTGCCGGGACGCGTGCAGTTCTCAGTGTGGGACGCTGCGGATCCGATCGTGGACGTTTCGAAGTTCTGCTTTCCCCTGCCTGACTACCGGCCCCTGTCGCACGGCATGCAATGCACCAACGAGCCGGTCCACCTGGGGCGCAAGGACGGAGATCCGTCTGGCGCGAGTTTTTACCACGCCTACGGGATCGACTTTGCCGGCTTCGAGGGCGGCGAGAACGTGGTGTCCTGTGTGGACGGGCGCGTGGTACGCGTCCTGCCCGATGCGATTCTCGTGGACATCATGGACGAAACCGGGCTCATCTGGGAGTACCACCACCTCAACTCGGTCGCGCCGGGGCTTGCAGTAGGCGACATGGTAAAGAAGGGCGATGTGATCGGGGTACTCGGGCGGAGCGGTCCCTCCGGCAACTTCTCACACCTTCACGTCGGCGCATTTCTCACCCCCGATCATATGCACCAGGGCCAGTACACCCAGCGTCTGAACTGGTATCCCTGGATGATCGAGGCCTGGCGTGCAGGCCATCCGAACTCACCCCTTGCAGTTTCCGGCGCCCACCACCAGGTGCGTGTGGGCGAGTCCTTCGTGCTGGACGGCTCGACCTCGATGCCCGGGAACCGACCGATCGTGCGCACGCAGTGGGAACTGTCAGACGGCACGATCGTGGATACGGTAAAGACCACCCAGTCCCTGTCCGAGCCCGGCGTCTATGTGGCTGCGCTTCGCGTGTGGGATTCAGCAGGACGCGAGGATGTCGACTTCCACAAGATCAAGGTGTTTTCGAAGGGCGTGCCCGAGCCCTGGCTGCCCGTGATCTTCATGACGAGCACGCCGACCGGGGCTGTGTACACCGGTGAGCCGGTACGCTTCCGACTCTGGCTGCACGGTGCCGAGCAGACGCCTATGCGCCTCGATTTCGGGGACGGGCAGGTCGTTGACGAATACGCCTCGTTCACCGTGGTCGAACACACGTTCCGCGATCCCGGCCTGCATGTCGTGACTGCAACCGCCGAGGTCAACGGCGTGAAGACTACATCGAAGCAGAAGGTGATCGTGCGTCCCGTGGCCGAGCACAACACCGGGGACATGCGAAAGGGCGATACCTCGCGTGAGGCCGCGTCAAGGGACAGGGTGACGCGCGACCGGTTTGCGCAGGAGCGCCAGCGCCAGGAAGCACGGAACGTTCAAGCATCAAGGCCCTGATCGAGCGGGACCAGAGGCGTTAGAGTTCTCTCTCTTGGACGGCAGAGTCACGATGTCCGCAAGTCCCTTTCAGGCTGTTCTACCCTGAGGCCTGTGACACATTGGGTAGACAGATCCTCGAGGATTTTTCCGGTTTCAAGCATTCAGCGTTCTGTGAGAGAGCCGATCGTTTCTTTGGCCAGGTTGGCTGGCTGATGGAGCTTGTAGACCGGGTAGGTCGTGGGGCCACTGCCCCATTGAAGCCCCAGGTAGCGGTCAAAGTAATTCCAGACGATCAACCCGTCGTCGCTTTCCGGCTCCAGCAGGCAGGCTGCCAGGTTGGCCAGGGGCTGGGCCGTGCTGACAAAGCAGGTTCCGGCTGGGAATTCTCTTTCCTCCAGCGAGGTTTCTCCCTGGATCGAATTTGTGTAGTGTCCCTGGTTGATGCGTGCGCTCGGTGTGATCTCGGTCACAGTGAATGATTCGACAGTGAGAGAGACCGGTTTTGTGAGTCGTTCCACCATGATTCCGTGCTGCTGCAGCTTTTCGATGACGGCCGTATCAGGCACAGTGATCAGATAGGCGCGAGGGAAGGGCACCGCTCGCTGCTTTGTGTATCTGGCGTAATAGGGGACATTGAAATAGGTCTTCTTTGTGTCTGTCGGTTTCGCGCGCGCTGTGCGGCCCTCTTGCGCCGTGATTTCCATTTCATACCCAAGGATGGTGAAACGGTCCCGGATCGGCTCACGGCCATACTCGGCAATAAAACCATGGTCCCCCGTTGGATTCAATCCCCGTGCCGTGGTTTTCCGGTCCGCTTCCTTGAGCATGCCGGCGATCTCATCGCGGTTGGCTCGGCAGTGATCCAGCACGGAGAGAAACAGGTTGTAGCAGGCGTGCACTCTCTCCTCGAAGCCCACGTAGGGATATTGCTCGTTCAATATGGACAGCCGGTTTCTGAGACCCACATAGTTGGAGAGGTAGCGCGGCTGAGGCTCAAGGGGCACCCAGCCCTTCTCCGGGTTGCGCACATCCATGAAATCTCCGTGGGGCAGGCACAGGGTATTGTATTGCTCTCGCATGCGCTCGTTGACTGCCGGCATCATGGTGTCAGCCATGTAATCCAGAAGGGTGGTGTCACCGTTGGGATTGAGTCCCCAGGTCCAGGTCACCGGTTCCTGATGATAGGAACCATTGTGGGTGTGGCTGTCCAGAAAGAGCATGGGATCCCAGCGCATGAGGACATTTTGGACCAGGCCGAGGACTTCAGGACTCTCAAGCTTCATCCCGTCACGGTTCAGGTCGAGGTTCTGACCGTTGTATCGGATGCCGACTCCCTGTTTGGGGCCCACCTGCCGCGGCCGGTTGTCCGGGCTGATCTTCTCATTGCCGTCGGCATTGAAAATCGGGGCAATCAGGACCACCAGCTTGTCGAGATAGGGAGGCGTCTTGCCATGCAGGATATCGCGCGCGAGCATCAGGGCCGCTTCCTTTCCTTCCACCTCGCCGGCATGGATATTGGCCTGAAGGTACACCACCTCCCGGTCGTCGTGCCTCAGTTCGGCGGGCGAAGCAGGAGGCGGGTTGCCGATGACCAGCAGAGGGACTTTCCGGCCTTCAGCACTCGTACAGAGAGTCTCGACCCGGATCAGCGGGCTTTGCCGCTGCAGTGCCTGGATGAAGTCAATGACATCCGCGAACCGTGAAGTCGCTTCAAAATCGCTCGATTCCGCAATGGTCAGCGGTTTTGGCTGGGCTGCCACATACATCGGGCGTCCCAAAAGCATAAGGCCTGAGAGGATGAGTGTGCAAAGTCTTGTGGAGTGGCTTATAGTCATGCTCGTTCTCTTCTTTCTCTACTGACAGGATACTGTATGGTTTTTCATTGTCCGAAGAAACGGCTCATAACGGCTTGACCCGAATCGTCCGGGGTTTACCCAGTCGGGTCTCTTGGCCGTCCGAGACCTTGAGCAAGGTGATCGTGTACTTGCCTGGTTCCACCAGCGGTCCTGATCGGCCTCTGCGGCGACCCTGTCGGCCTTCTTGTTCCTGCGGTTGGGAGGACCTGCGTAAATCCCAGACCACACGATGCAGGCCCGCTGCGGCCGGACCTGTCAATCGGCGTATGGGTTCACCCTGGGCGTCCGTGATTGCGAGCACGATTCTGTGATCATTGCCTGTGATCGCTTCACGCACATAGTAGTGAAGCGTGGCGCCGAACGGAGGATTGGGCGTGGTGACATTGCCGAACGCAGCCACGACAGTGCCGAGTTCGTTGTAGACTCTCGCATCACGGGGTGGAAACAGCGAGCCCTCCTGCGCCAGAGTTCGGGGCGTGAGGTGACGCAGCGGTGTGTAATCGTCGAGCACATAGAATCCCCGTCCGAACGTGGCAGCGACCAGATCGTTCTCCCGGCGCTGCAGGGCCAGGTCCCGGAATGGGATGGTGGGCGCTCCGGTGCGGAGCTGGACCCAGTGCTGTCCGCCGTCGACCGTGAAGAAGAGTCCGAACTCTGTGCCCGCAAAAAGCAGATTGGGATTCACGTGATCCTCCACGACTGACCAGACCCCGTGTCGAGCCGGCAGGTCGCCGGCAATGGATGTCCAGGTTCTGGCGCGGTCATGGCTCTGTAACAGGTACGGCTTGAAATCGCCCCGTTGATAGTTGTGGAGCGCCACGTAGACCGTATCGGCATCGTGCTGCGAGGCGCAGATGTCGGACACGTAGGCCCTGTCCGGTATGCCTGGGAACCGTTCCGTGCGCCGCCATGTCTGGCCGCTGTCTTCGGACGCCTGGACCAGCCCGTCATCCGTGCCGATGTACAGCAGACCCTCTTCGAGCGGTGATTCGTCCAAAGCAGAGCTGACACTCAGCGACGTGGTGAAGCGATTCTTCTGGACTGCATCGTCCCCCCAGGTCTTGCCCATGAGACGCTGATTGTCAGGGTCGAGCTGGCGCGTCAGGTCGCCGCTCACAGGCTGCCAGGTATCGCCGCGATCCTCGCTGCGATACAGACGATTTCCCGCCATGTACAGGCGTGTGTGCGAGTGCGCACTGATCATCAAGGGCGTATCCCAATGCCAGCGAGCAACCGGATCATTGGGATCCTGAGCGGGCCTGATGCCCTTGCTGATCCCGGTGGACTTGTCCAGCCTGAATGCCGCACCGTTTTGGGAAAGGCCGTAGATGATATCCGTGTTCTCCGGATCGATGCGTGGTTGAAAACCGTCTCCGCCTCCGGTTTGAATCCACTCGCTGGCCCGTATCCCGGTGCGATACACGGTACGCGAAGGCCCGCCCATGGAGCCGTTATCCTGCGTACCGCCGTACACGTGATAAAAGGGCAGGGCACTGTCAGTGGCCACACGATAGAACTGCGGTGTCGGGAGATTGGTAAAGTGACGCCAGGTGGCCCCGTGGTCGTACGACTCGTACAGCCCGCCATCGTTGCCCACGAGAAGGTGGTTCCGGTCTGTGGGGTCAAAGGCCATGGCATGATGGTCCACGTGCATGGACCAGGGGACACGCTCAAAATTCCGGCCGCCGTCCTCAGTGACATGTATGGTCATGTCCATGGCGTAGACCCGATCGAACTGATGCGGATCCGCATAGATCTCTCCGTAGTATTGCGGGTCAATCACGCTGTAGTTGCTTTGTCGTGTCCAGGTTTCACCACTATCGGCAGACCGGAAGAAACCGCTCTCGTTCCCGGCCGCGCACACCAGGGCGTACACGACATCCGGATTCTGAGGCGACACGGCCAGGGCGATGCGCCCGATATCCACGGCAGGCAGGCCATTGCTTAGCTTCTTCCAGGTCTGTCCGCCATCCGTGGTCTTGTAGATCGCAGACTCAGGTCCGCCTCCGATCAACAGGCCGACATGACGCCGGCGCTGGTAAGCAGCCGCATAGATGACATCAGGATCGCGCGCATCGAACGCCATGTCGGTGATACCGGTGTTCTCGCTGATTTCGAGTACGGCCTTCCACGTGCGCCCGCCGTCGGTTGTCTTGAATACGCCGCGCTCTCCGCCGCTCGACCAGAGCGGACCTTCTGCGGCCGCGAATACGACGTCCGAATCACGGGGATCGACCAGGATTCTACCGATATGCTGCGAGTCACTCAGTCCCATACAGGTCCATGTGCGTCCCCCGTCCGTACTCTTGTATATGCCGTCACCGTACCCCACACTTCGATTGGAGGAGTTCTCTCCGGTCCCCAGCCAGACGATATCAGGCTGTCGCGTGTCGATCGTCACGCAGCCCAGCGAATAGGAACCGCCCTCATCGAAGATGGGTTCCCAGCCGATCCCGCAATTCGTGGTCTTCCACAGACCGCCCGATGCGCTGGCAAGATACCAAAGGCTGTGATTACGCGGATCCACGGCGATGTCGGCCACGCGGCCCGGTTTGATCGCCGGTCCCAGAGACCTCAACGTGAGATCGCCAACGAATGCCGAGGTCAGTTGGACTGTCCCGTCGCCAAGAGGCTGGGTCGACCGAGCAGCAACTCCGAGATCGGAGCCCTGACCCTGTACAGGGCGGCTTTGCAGCATTAAGAACGATATCACACAGACGGCAGCAAGGATTCGCTTCATATTAATTCTCCTATGGGTATGCTGTTATATTGGCACCACGATTCTCCGGATAGAGCTTGCATGCTCCAAAGCACAAGAATAACATAAGCCGCTGATTTGGCAAGTGTCTAAATGCGATCGGCAAGACCTCAGTGGCCCCTGGTCAAGTGCATCTGCTGATTGGGCTCTAAAGCAGATCAACTCTTCAAATAGGACATCGGTGTTTATAAGAGGATCTCTATGGCAGACAATCTTGATACGAGTGTAAATCAACGTTTTTCATCACGTCTGGGTTTTTTGTTGAGCGTGATCGGGATCGCCGTGGGTACGGGAAATATCTGGCGTTTTCCCCGGATTGTCGCTCAGAACGGCTCGGATGAAGGGGCCGGAGCCTTTTTGGTGGCCTGGACCGTATTTCTGTTTCTCTGGAGCATCCCATTGGTCCTGGCCGAATATGCCATGGGGCGTAAATGCAGGATGGGTGTGGTGGGGACCATTGCCAAGATCGCTGGAGAAAAATTTGCCTGGATGGGGGCGTTTATGGCTTTTGTGACCGCGGCCATTACGTTTTTCTATTCAGTCGTTCTTGGCTGGTGCCTTTATTATTTTTTCCAGACGCTGATGCATCCTCTGCCCCTGACCACAGAGGCCGCCATGACCCGATGGAATGACTATCAAGGCAGCGCCTGGCCCCTGGTTTCGCACGCCGCTGTGGTGGGACTTGGCGCGTTTGCCATATGGCGAGGCATACGATCCATAGAACGCGTCAACAAAATACTGATCCCCACATTACTGGCTATTGTGCTGATTTCTGTGGTTCGCGGATTGACCCTTCCCGGTGCATGGGCAGGTGTCGCCTACCTCTTTAGGCCTGAGTGGGGACAGTTACTGCGCCCGAGGATCTGGATGGAGGCCCTGACGCAAAATGCCTGGGATGTCGGCGCTGGCTGGGGGCTTTATCTCACCTATGCAGCGTACGTCAAACGAGAGCATGGCGTGGTCAAGAACGGTTTTGTGACACCCATCGGGAATAACCTGGTTTCCATGTTGGCGGCCCTCATGGTGTTTGCCACGGTATTTGCCGTGCTGCGCACGGAAATGGGGATGACGCGCCCAGAGGTGCTCGAGATCATGCGCACCAGTGGCCTGGCGTCCACAGGATTGACCTTCATCTGGATGCCCCAACTCTTCGCACGCATGTTGTTTGGGCGTCCCCTGGCCATCCTCTTCTTTTTGGGATTGACCTTTGCCGGGTTTTCGTCCCTGATCGCCCACCTGGAACTGTCCACGAGAGTCCTGATCGATGCGGGCCTGAAGCGGTCCCGCGCGATCGTCATTGTGACAGTCGTTATTTACCTGCTGGGTGTTCCCTCTGCCATCAGCCTCAATGTCCTGAAGAATCAGGACTTTGTCTGGGGGTACGCCCTGATCATATCAGGGGCCCTGGCCGCCCTGGCCGTGGCACGGTATGGCGCCCGTCGCTTGCGACAAGAGGAACTGCTGGTGGATGAAAACGACTGGAAGCTCGGGCGCTGGTGGGATGTCGTTCTGGTGGGGTTTGTGCCCCTGGGCGCTATGACGCTTCTGATCTGGTGGCTGGTCAAAGAGGCCCGGCCCGGTAAATGGTACAATCCACTTGATCCCACAAGCGTTGCAAACTGTCTGGTCCAATGGTGTGTGGTCTTGACGATTCTGGGGCTCATGGGTCGTTGGCTCGCACGACGCTCACTCAAAAATACGCAATAGCCTATGGGCTTCCAAAATATGCCTGGAAAGGTTCTTTGTGGCTATTCGATCTCTAAGAGAATCTGGCGATCTTCGCCCTTGATCTGCGCTGCATGGAGGTTTATACTTATTTCGTTAATTACTTCAAGGTTGAACGCCCCAAAGTCCTTTCAGAAAACTAATGAAGCCAGGTCACGAGAAACGTCCGTTCTGATGTGACGCAGTCATCAAAAGGCTGGAAAACCTACAAGCAAAAGAATAGGAACCAACAAATGGCGAGTTTTGAACCCTTTGTCATGGAACGCATGATGTCCAAATTTGAGCAGGATGTCGAATTCAATCTCTCTGAAAGTGGGGTTCATCCGATACGCCTGGGGGACCTGCTGGAGAACAACGCTGACTTCGTGAATCGTCTCCTGTCAACGCCGATCAACTATCCGCACGTCAATGGCATCCCTGAACTGAGAAGAAACATTGCCAATCTATATGATGGGGCAAAACCTGAGAACGTGCTGGTTACTGTGGGCGCGATCGAGGCAAACTATATCTCAACGCGCACGCTCCTGTCCGAGGGAGATGGCATTGCCATTATGCTGCCCAATTACATGCAAATCTGGGGCATTGCCAAGAATCATGGATTCGAGATCCAGCCATTCTACCTCAACGAGGACAAGGGATGGGCACCGGATATGGCTCAACTTGAGTCGACTGTGAATGCCAGGACAAAAATGATTGCGGTGTGTAATCCCAACAATCCCACTGGCCGGATTCTCACGGAGTCTGAAATGGATGCGATCGTTGCCTGTGCTGAGCGTACAGGCGCCTGGATTCTGGCGGATGAAGTGTATCGCGGTGCTGATCGAGTTTCAGAGGAGGAAAATCCCTCCTTCTTTGGTCGGTACGACAGGGTGTTGGCGATTGGAAGCATGAGCAAGGCCTATGGTCTTCCGGGTCTGCGCATAGGTTGGGTGGTTGGCCCCCAGAATATGATTGACCAGATATGGGCACGACATGAATACGTGACCATCAGCGCCACCATGCTGTCCAATCAATTGGCGGCCCTCGCGCTTTCACCGGAGGTAAGACCCAGACTGATCAAGCGTACGCGGGATTACATCCGGAAAGGCTATGCGGTCCTGCAGGCATGGGCGGACAGGCACCGGAGCACCTTTACACTGCATCCACCAGACGCTGCAGCCATCGCCTTTATGCGATATTCGCTGGACGTGAATTCGACTGATTTCACAGACCGATTGCGGGAGGACAAGGGTGTTCTGGTGGTGCCCGGCGATCATTTTGGTCTGGACCACTTTGTTCGAGTCAGCTTTGGCTTGCCGCAGGATATTCTGGTGTCCGCACTGGATCGCATCAACGCGCTGGTGTTGGAATTGAGTGAACAGGAGCAGACGTCATGAATGCCGCGTCATGACAGTTGTGTCTTTTTGTGGGGCAACATCATTGACAGGAGAGTCCTCATGAAACGTAAAGACAAGGGCTTTACACTGATCGAACTGCTCGTGGTGATTGCCATCATTGCCGTGCTCATGGGCATCCTGATGCCGGCCCTGAGGCGGGTTCGCGAGCAGGCCAAAAGAACGTCTTGTTCCAACAATGTACGCCAGCAGTGTATGGCATTGTTGATGTATGCCCAGCAGAACGACGGCAAGATGCCCCTGACCACCTTTGGCGGAGGCCAGTGGCTGTGGGACATGTCTTATTTTGCCACGGATGCGGTTGTGGACAACGGCGGCGAGCGCAAGCTGTTCCGTTGTCTCTCCAATCAAACGAACACGGATGAGGACGCGTACTGGCGTTATAGTGAGGCGCGGAACTTCTTTGCGTCGGGCCTGGACTCGCCCGAGCCGACCGGGACCCAGGAAAGACAGCAGCACTATCGTGTGACCAGTTACTGTTATCTCATGGAGACCCACTCCGGTCGTGGACGCATTTTCGCTGACGGTGAGCCGGGCAGCAGAGTCCCTGATCCCTTGAGGAAGTTTGTCAAGACAACGATCCAGGCCGGATCTCACGGGCGCATGGAATTCGTCTTGGATACAGTGATCAACTACCCGGATGGTTGGATCGTGTCAGATCGCCTCGCGGACTGGGCCCAGGGGACCAACCACATGAGGGGTGACAAGCCGGACGGCGGCAATATCGCCTTTCTGGACGGTCATGCCGCCTGGCGTCACTTCGAAGCCATGTATGAACGCTACAGCATACAGGGTGTGGTCTTCTGGTGGTAGGATGTGTATAGTATACTCATTGTTGCCTTGTGGCATGGGTGTTTGGATTTCTCGCTATGTGACCGATCAGAATAAGCGGGGTGTCCCATCGCGTCTTGACATGGTCACATATTCGGAGTCACTGTTGAATTAGAAAGGATGGCCCATCATGAAATATCCAAAGGGTTTTACCCTCATTGAATTACTGGTTGTGATCGCCATTATTGCCGTGCTCATGGGCATTCTGATGCCTGCCCTGCAGAGGGCCAGGGAGATGGGCAAGCGAATCAGCTGCATGAGCAATCTGAAACAGCTCCAGCTTTGCTGGTCCATGTACGCAGACGATTTCAACGGCAAGATCGTGAACGGATCGGCCAGTTGGAACGCAGGGGGCGAAAATCCCTGGGCGTGGATTCCGCCGCGTGATGTGCCTTGGAATGACGCGCAGGCGACCTTTGAAAGGGGTGCCCTGTACAAATATTCCAACACGCCCAAGATTTTCAAGTGCCCCACGGGCATACCGGGCGAATGGGCCACCTATGCCATTGTGGACGCCATGAACGGCCACGCCTGGGGCGGCGGGCTTCCCAAAGGGGTGTACATAAAAAACCGGGCTGATATTCGCCTACCCAGCAAACGCATTGTATTCATTGACGAGGGCCGTCTCAGTTTTGGCAGTTGGACCATTTATTACAATGAGGAACGGTGGTGGGATCCAGTCCCGCTTCGGCACAGCAAGGGCACCACGTTTTCCTTTGCAGACGGCCATGCCGGGTATCGAAAATGGATGGACGCGCGCACCATTGAGATGGCCGAACGCTCATGGAAAAGCGAACCTGTAACGGGATTCACAGAGACGCATCCGAACAACGAGGACCTGCGCTGGGTCCAGCGGGGCGTCTGGGGAAAGCTCGGCTACGGAGAATGATCAGAGAAAGGCCGTGACACAGATGGAGTTCCTGAGGGCACACACAATGGATAAGGGTATATGGCGGTGTACTGGCGTGTTGTTTTTGTTTGTCGCGTCTGCATTTTTTGTGGAGACCTCGGTATGTGCGGAGTCGTCCGATTTCTATGCCTACTATACAAGGCTGGCCTACGACGATGACAACAATACGGGCAAGTACGCGGACCTTGTCGTCAACCTGGGCCGCACGGGTCAACTCGTGTTCAGCCGTCAATACAGCTACCTGCCCTACTGGCAGGCGTCCGGCAAGAAACTCTTCTTGGACAGGATCATCCCCTTTGTGGGTGACGGACCTGCTGAGCGTCCCGACAAGATCAACCAATGTTCCTATGTGCGCCTCGTGGAGGACACACCTGACAAGATTACCGTGCACTGGCGGTACGCGCCGGACCAGCGGCGAGACAGCTTCACGCGCTTCAGGGAAACCTACTGCGGTGACATCGCGCACTATTATGCCGAGTATTGCGACGAATACTTCACGGTCAGGGCAGACGGCTCAGTCACCAGACGGGTCAAGAAGGGCTGTTACAGGCTCGATGACTGGAACGACCCTGCCAATGAGGTCACCCAGACATTGAAGCTCAGCGCTTCAGGCCTCAGCGTCGAGAAGACCACCCCGGCCAGACTGCAGCACGTACCCGGTGAACCGGTTCAGGGGCCGGCCGTGATTGAAGAGAGCCGTCAGCCCCCTGCATTGTGGCTGAGATTTGATGAGGGATTGAAGCCCAACGACCACATCACCCGGGAGAGCATTCAGGGGACCCGATGTGAAATCGGCGGTGTGGACACCCACTGGCGTGCGGGCGTGTCAGGCTCCAGTCTGTCCTTTGACGGCTATACGAACAGGGTGACTGTCCCGGCCTCCGATGTGCCTGAGGTTCACCGCAGTTTTACCATCCAGGCCTGGATTGCGCCGCAGGAATATGCGTGGAACTGGGCCGGCATTGTGGACCGCGACCAGGACAAGAAGGCGGGGTATTCCCTGGGCATGAATCACATCGGGCAGATCGGGATCTACGCATACGTGAACGGCGAGTGGCAGGGCCTCATGTCCGATGCCAAGGCGCCCCTGTTGACCTGGACCCATGTCACGGCCGTGTACGAGGACTCTTCGGGATTTTCCCTGTACTTCAACGACGTGCCGGTCGGCCGGAAAGAGGCATCCGGTACGATCCAGGACGCCGGGGATCTGGACCTGTACGTGGGTATGGCCCATGAACGACAATTTCCATGGGCCTATGAACGTCAGGTCACCAAGCAGTTCCTTTCCAACATGGTGTTCAGCGGACGCATCGACGAGGTCAAGATCTTTGATAAGGCCCTGAGTCCCTCGGACATCTATTCGGACACCCTTCTGTCCAAACCCGAAGTCGCGACCCCGCTGCAATTCTGGGTACTGCCGGCCGGACCGGCCGCCGTGGATCACTTTGGCGCCTTCTATACAAAACTCCAATGCAGCCCCGAATGGGATGGGCTCTGGCGTGTGGGTGATGATGCGGACATTGTGGTGGCCTTTGACGACAAGCCCTGCAGGTTCGTGTTCTGGCGCGGGACCAACTACCTGCCCAGCCTGGTCAGCGAACCGGGCCCCGGCGGGATCTGGATGAGCGACCAGAGCCCGGAAAACTACACGGACGAGTGCTTCGAGCACATGTCCGACAAACTATGTCGGTTTTCACATGTGCGGTTGATCGAGAACACGGACGCCCGGGTCGTGGTGCACTGGCGCAACACCAGTGTGAGCATCAGCTACGACTGGATGGAGGTCGACGACAAGGGCTGGGGCCTGTGGACGGACGAGTACTGGACCATCTACCCGGATGCCGCTGCCGTGCGCTACCAGGTCAGCCGCCGGCTCAAGGACCTGCCTGCGCAGACCCAGCAGAACGAACTGATGAGTCAGCCGGGCACGCGTCCCGAGGACAATGTGCCGTATGATGCTGTCACGCTCTCCAACCTGGACGGTGACACAGAGACCTGGAACTACTCGCTCGGCCAGACCTTCCTGAACAGTGCGTCCATCCAGGGCAACAAGAACCTGGTGTACACGAATATCAACTCGACCTACAAGCATTTCAACATCGGCGAGATCGGGTCCTGGTGGAAGGTGTACAGTCAATGGGAATCCATGCGCATGGCGTACGGCCATTCCAAATACAATGCATGGAACCACTACCCCTTTGGCCTGCTGCCCAGTGACGGCACCGTGGCCACGGGTATCGACAGGGTGACATCGTCCTGCCTGGGCACACTCTACGGCCTGGAACACCTGCTGGCCGACGGCCGAACCGAGCTGTACAACCTCTATGGGATGACCGATCTGCCGGCCTCTGAGCTCAAGACGTTGAACCGGTCCTGGAACCAGCCGGCGGACATGACAGCCCTCAAGGGCGGCACCAGTGACGGTTACGACAAACGCCAGCGTGCGTATCCCATCACCAGGACGTTGGATGCCATTGAGTTCAGCCTGGGTGCGTCAAAAGACCGTCCTGTCTTGAATCCTTGCTTTGTGATCAAGCACTGGGGCGGGGCGTCTGAAGCCCGTGTGGAGATCAATGGCAAAGAACAAAGGGGCAAACAGGTGCGTCAAGGCATTGTCCGGGATACGGATGGCACCCAAACCCTGGTGATCTGGCTCGAGCAGACCACAACCCAGAAGACGAGTTATAAAATCCATTAGAACAGGATATCCATGGGCATGACAGAAACCGCACCCATGACAGGGTATGAACGATTGACCTGTGCGCTGGCGCACAGAGAGCCGGATCGCATCCCGTTTGATCTCGGCGGGACCATGGTGACGGGTATCAATATCCATGCGTTGAAGGCACTTCGCGCACATCTCGGTCTTCAGGGCCCGGCAGAGCTGGCCGATGAAGTCACCCAGATGGGCAGGACACAGGACGATCTGGCCGATGCCCTGAACGTGGACGTGCGCCACGTGCGTCCCATGCCTCCCTCCACACCGGGTCTCGCAAGGCATCCTGGTGAGTACCAGGGGTATGACCGGTTGATCGATGAGTTCGGTATGGGCTGGCAGATGCCGATCCCCGGCGGGCATTACTATGACCTGTATCTAAGTCCCTTGAACACGGCGCGCACCGTCAGAGAGATTGAGGCCTATGCGTGGCCCGATCCGCTGGACGATGCCAGGTACGCCGGCATGAAAGCACAGGCCGATCATGTGGTCTTCCATGAAAAGAGAGGGTATGTGCTTGGACGCATGAGTTCGGGTATGTGGGAACATGCCATGTGGATGCGCGGCTATGAGCAGTTCTTCATGGACATGGCCATGGATGAAAAGATGGTGCATGCCATCATGCACAAGATCCTCGAGATCAAGATGCAGTATTGGGGCAAGGCCCTGGACACGGTCGGCCAGAATGTCATGGTGATCTCCTGCGCCGACGATCTCGGTGCCCAGAACGGCCTCCTGGTCTCGCTCGACATGTACAAAAAGCTCATCTGGCCCTATCACCAGAAACTCTTTGCATTCATCAAGAAACGTGCACAATCCAGGGTGTACATCTTCTTTCACAATGACGGTGCGATCTATGAGACGCTGCCCCTGCTGATCGAGGCCGGCGTGGACATTTTAAACCCGTGGCAGGTCAACTGCAGGGGCATGGAGGATACCGCGAAATTCAAGCGCGAATTCGGCAAGGACCTGACGATCTGGGGCGGGAGCTGCGACACGCAGAAAGTCCTGCCGTTCGGGACCCCGCAGGAGGTGCGGGACGAGACGCGCCGCAGGATCGAAGATCTCGCGCCTGGCGGCGGTTTTGTATTCGCGCCCATTCACGTCATCCAGGGCGCAGTCCCGCCGCAGAACATCATCGCGTGGTGGGAAACACTCCAGGCCTATGGGGTTTATATCTAGTACGCACGTGGTCCGAACAAGACCTTGAGTTTTGCGGGTGCTTCGCAGAGAAACGCAGACCCCAGGAGGCACGTGAGGTCAGGGTATCCAGGCCTGATCGAGCATGGGAAGACGCGTTGTGTGATAAAGTGACACCATGGCCATGGGAGGCTGGCTTTATGTGAGGGTTGTCTCGTATCGGCGTTTTCGAATGGCCGATCCAGATGTGTCACTCCGAGCCAAACGATTTATAACCTCTTTGGATAATGCCATGTATTCCTTGGCCCCTCTATTCTTGGGGGCATACGTGAAAATTGATTCTCCAGCGCTGGGGGCTTCTGCCAGACACACATTTTTATGAATCATGGGATCGAAAACCAAATGACCGAAGAATTCTCGAAGCTGCTCCTGGACCTGACGACACAACAACGTCTGGTTCTCCACAAAGGTCAAGAGCAAACCCAACACCTTGACATCACTGGAATGAAAACGATTTCTCACAACGTGAACAGTCTCCAGCAATCGTTTGAGTCCTTCAATGGCATAATAGTGGGTTTGAACTGTGACTATCACGCTACTGCTCGCCACCAGGGCATTTAGCATAAGCAGACTTATTGGCGGCGGGCAATCAATCACACAGTAATCATATTGGCTTGATACCCTGTCAAGCTTTTCTCGCAAAGACCATTCCTTGCCAGGCCGGCCCCTGAGATCCAGCTCTACTGCACCCAACATGATATTGCTGGGTACCAAAGACAATCCTGGCAGGCAGGTTTCAAGGGTTATATCATCGATCGACACATCACTCTCAACAAGTGCGTGGGTTATGGTACGGTCCAGATTATTGGGATCATGCCCAATCCCCAACGTTGCATGACCCTGAGGATCCATGTCCACCAGCAGAACTCGAGCTCCACCTACGGCCAGGGCTGCGCTCAGATTGACGGCGGTCGTCGTCTTTCCGCACCCACCCTTTTGATTGGCTACTGAGATTGTCTTCATCGTCATACAAATGGCCTCGAATCACGTCCTCTACGGCTCAGATCTGCCAATCACGACTCTATGTGCTGGCTATACTAGGTATCGGATAGAATCTCAGTCAACTGTATGAATGGGTCTTAATATTCCGGACATTCACCTTTTGAGCCGTGTTGTCAGCGTCAGACGCTCTGACATGATCCGGCTGGCCTTGGCTGGCTAAAGCGTCCACCTGAGGCGTTGGCCTCCCATCGATCCCCGGGGGACCTGGTTTGGCCAGCCTGCACCTGGACACCTCGTTTGGCCTCCCCCTCGGTGAAGGCAGGCCGACTCAACGGTTTTGCTGGAGTATCTCAAAAAAAAATGTCGGTGAACTGCCCACGGTCCGAGAAGACCGCGTTGTATTTATTGCGTTTCCTTATTTTTTTGGGGGCTCCCATGAAGTGCCTGGTTTTGGGCAGCTTCCACGTTTTATAGGTTGAAGGTTCGGGGCGGGGCGCCGCTGAAATCCGCAATCATCGCCACAGCTTCGTCCAGGGTAAACACCTCAAAGGCCGGATTGTCGGGTGTCTTGTAGATTGATTTGACCAGAGGACTGGCCTCCTGAACCTTTCCCTTGATGGCAAGGTCCTGGGTGAAGACCACCTTGCCGCTGAGCCTCAGCCAGGAGAAGTCCTCGCCTGAGGCACATAACTCCACATACGGCTGCCTCTGGATTTCCTTATACACGGTCTTCTGGTTTGATGTGCAGAAGTACAGCTTACCCTTGTGTTCCATCATGAGTTGCCAGGGTCGGACCTTGGGTCTTCCATCCATCCCTACGGTGGCGAAATACTGAATCTGGCTCTTAACAAGAAAGGTGAGGACGGTTTTCATTCTTGAACACTCCACAGCGCAAGTGAATCCTGATCTTTGACATAGATGCGATTGCCCGATGCGACAGGATAAGCCTTGGGATCGTTCTGGGCCACCTTGTAGCTGGCCAGTGGCTTGAAACCAGCGGCGTCCAGTTCAAAGACAATCAGCTCTCCTTTCGGTGTCAATGCCATGGCGACTGATCCGGCAATGACAATAGAACCAAAACCCTGTCCACCATCGATGTCTTTACTCCAGACTGTCTTGCCGTTTTTTGTGTTAATGCAGAAGAGTTTGTTGCCTTCAGACAAACCCAAAAACAGATTGTCTTTAAGGACAGGCGTGCTGAATTTGACAGAGTTGTCCGGATTGGCCCACAACTCTGTATCGGCAAACCCGGCCCCGTCTTTTTTCAATCGACATGCTGTTGTCCCCCGTCCAGTCCCGGAATAGTAGAGCGTCCCGTTGACAAAGAGGGGCGTATCCGTATTGAGGGACATCCGGCTGCTGCCTGCATAGGGCTTTTCCCAGAGCAGTTTACCGTCTGCCAGACTGATTGCCACAATTCGTTTGTCTGTCTCTGCAACGACTGCTTTGATACCGTCGACATTGACCAGTGCGGGTGAGGCATAAGCCGCGCCGTCTCCTGTCCAATTCCACTTGAGATCTCCATTGCTCAGATTAAAAGCTGTCACGGATGCCTGTTCACCGCCCATTTGAGCGATACACATGCCATCGGCAATCAATGGAGAACTCGACGTATAGAACGTGGGCCAGTGCTTATCCACACTGTCCTTGCGCCAGAGGAGTTTGCCCGTGGCCGCCTCCACACAGGACAGTGTGCCTCGCACACCGTACGTGACGACCTTGCCCTCGGCCACCGTCGGCGAGCTGCGGGGACCGGCATAATTTCGCGCAGGCCCATCGGCTCCAGCGACTGCATAGGTGTCCGTCCAAATCTCTTGACCGGTTTCGGCGTCCAGGCACCTCAGGACTTCGGTGTCGTCAGCACGAGCGAAAACATACAGCTTGCCACCGACAAGGGCTGGTGTGGCAACCCCGTCGCCCACAACCACCGTCCATTTATTTGTGAGTTCCGCAGGCCACTTTGTCGGGGCTTTGAAATCTGCCTGTCCATCTCGACTCGCGCCCAGCCACTGCGGCCAATCCTGAGCCGATGCATAGGGCATACTCGTTAAAACCAGAATCATTACCAACATTGTGAGTTGTTTTGCCATGATCATACCTCCGTTAGGTGTTTCATAAATCGTCGAAGCGACTGCCGAATTAAAGCACGATGTTACTTCAACCAACTTGTTTTGGACTCCAATAGGTTCCCGTCTTCTCTAATTTGTTCCTGTCTTTTCCATGTCTGACTCCTGTTCAAAATGATTGTCCGTGGGTCCCAGCGCTGATCAGGCTCTGGGTCTGTTTGTTCTTGAGGGAATCGATGATCGTTTTCCTGCATGAAATTCAGTTCACCAACTCACTATTCGGTTCGTGCTCGAACCGTTAACTCAAAAAAACTACCTGTTTAGATTGGCTTCGATGACTCCCAACCATTCCACGAGATACTGGCGGTCTTTCTTCTTAACACCTTTGTAGACCCTTTCACTCAGGCGGCATGAGATCTCTTCGAAATCCGTACGCAGTTTTTGTCCGTCAGGAGTCAGCTCAATCAGAGTGATACGATTGTCCGTGTCACAGGCCAGTCTTCGCAGATAACCATGGCGTTCCAGCGTATTGATCATCACTGTCACCGTGGATTTGACGCGTCTGACATTTTCAACCACCGCCTTGATCGGGACTGGCTCTTTCTGCTGGAACAGAAAAGCAAACACTGGACCATGTGCAGGGACAATGCCCAGGATAGCGCGTTCCCGCAATTCTGCCTCGATCAGAGCATTGGCTGATTCCCTGATTCGGGCAATCTGAGCAATGATTCCTTCTGTATTCACGGTATGACCCTTGTTCATCATTCCAGCAAGTTTATGTCCAGGGATTTTATAATGGTTCGACGGCGAACAAAAGTCAAGTAAAAAAAAGCGACTTGAACGCACTGAATCAGTGTGGTATTTTGTATACAGTATACACGCTTGAATGGTCGCGGAAAGTATTAGTGAAGGACGGTGTCGTGCATAAGTGCTTTCAATTCAGGAATAGTTCATTCGAATATAGACCTTTTGTCCTGGCCGTTTTGTGGTTCATCTCCGTGGCTGGCCCTTGCCTGGGGCGGGAAGTGGACATGAAGGCCCAGTGGAACGATCGCATTGCGCTCGAAAATCCGCACAAGGGTTGGTATCACCACTTTCCCGACAACAGTATCGACAAGTACATCATCGCCCAGGATTCGGATCTGACCGAATTCCCGGGGTTGGATCATGTGTATGTGCGTCTGGCCTGGGCCTACCTCGAGCCCCGGGAAGGGCAATTCAACTGGGACATCATCGATCAGATCATTGAGAAGTGGGTCGGTCACGGACTCGGGATTGCATTTCGACTCAGTTGCAAGGAGACAAGTGTCAACCGGATTGAGCAGCAGTTTGCCACGCCCGGGTGGGTGATGGAGGCGGGGGCGAAGGGCGGTTACTATCGAGGCGGCAAGCAGGTCGGGCCCGAGGGTCCATGGGAACCTGTATTCGACGATCCGATTTTCCTGGAAAAACTCGAGGATTTTTTAAAGGCCTTTGCTCAGCGTTATGACGGGCAGCCCTGGCTGCGATACGTGGACATCGGCAGTATCGGCGATTGGGGTGAGGGACATACGCACTCCGGCAGCCAACGGGCGTACAACTACGAACAGCGCAAAGTCCATGTGGATCTGCACCTGAGGTGCTTCACCCAGTCGCAACTGGTCATTTCTGACGATTTTGTTTACAGTATTGCAGACAAGGACGAACGTTTCAAGATGCATCAGTATGTCGTGGAAAACGGACTTACCTATCGCGACGACAGCCCCCTGGTAGACTACTACGTAGGCGCCTATCCTGAAACCTATTCGCTGCGCAGCCCGGAGTATTTCGACGCCGTGTACAAAGCCAAACCCACTGTCTTTGAACTGCAGCATTATGGCTCGGTAAAAAAGGATGGGAACTGGACGAATGAACCCGGCTCATCCATCGTACAGAACGCGCCCGGAAAAACCGGACCTGATTTCTTCCGGGGCGCTATGGAAATGCTTCATGCCACCTACATTGGTTATCATGGCTATGCGCATGAATGGCTTGCTGACAATCCCGAACTGACCGTTGAACTCTTGAATCGCTGCGGCTACTGGTATTTTCCACACACCGTACGTTTGCCGGATGTGATCAAAGTCGGGGACAGGCCGATCGTCACGATCACCTGGGAGAATCGCGGTGTTGCCCCGGCCTATCATCCGTACGATATTGTGCTGCGCCTGAGCGGTCCTGACACAATTACCGTGAATCTCCCTGCGGGCAACCAGACGTGGCTGCCGTCGGCCGGAAAGAACAACACCTATCGAGAGAGGTACCCCATGGTCCTTCCGGAGCGACTCAAACCGGGGCAGTACACATTGTCTCTGAAGCTCTTCTCGAGCCAGGTATCACGCACGGTGTTTCTTCCCCTGAATCCGGAGATGAAGGACAGCGAGAACTTTTACAGGGTCTGCACAGTGAGCATTTCGGAGCGTTAGCACGAGTCACAACAACGTTCTCGGCAGGACTTGGCAAAGACCGAATTTTTAGTGATGAGGCAATATGAGTCAGGACAGAAACCATTCAGGCGGACGATTAAAAACGTTCGCGAGTTCCTCTTTTGTGAGGCGGAATGGGGCGTTCAGGCGATGGCTTGACTAACAGGTGGTGAAGAAGAGTAGTATAATGTTTGTATGAAGGAGGTATGTTATGTACTGCAAGCCCATTGTGAGTTTTGTCGTGGTGATCCTTGTGTGCCTGGTTTCGAGCCCGGCCCAGGCACAGGAGGGAGTCAATCTACTGCCAAACGGCGGCTTGGAGGCAGGAGATACCACGGGTTGGGGAATTCCCGGCAATGTAGAAAAGGCTGAAGTGGTGACTCAACTGGTGGGGGCAGCCGTTCCTCAAGGACCTGTGGAGGGCGACTATTGTCTATATGTAGAAAACTCGGACACCTCCGGTGAGTCCCAAGTCTGGGATGTTCAGCTTAAAGCGCTCAACCTGAATCAAATAACCCTGAAGGCGGGAAAGATCTATACCATCTCGGCGTTTCTCAAGTCCAAAAGCGGTCCACTCGCGGTGCGCATGCTGCTCGAGCACAATGCAGGCGGTGCGTGGCCCATCCTGGCCGGAGGGAACAATATCGATGTGACCGAGGAATGGACCGAGTTCTACAGGACGACCGGGACGCCCCTGCAAACGGATTTGACGGCCCTGCAGTATTCCTTCCACTTTGGCAACCGCCAGGGCGCCTTTTGGATTGACGACGTACGTCTGTATGAAGGTGAATACATAGAAACCATTTACAATCCCACCGGGCAGGCCACTAAGCCCCGACCCGCCAATGCGTCTGTGGACGTCCCTCGCGATACGATCTTGAGTTGGGAGCCCGGCCAACCTGCGGTCAGCTATACGGTTTACTTTGGTGAAAAGTTTGACGATGTCAATGATAGAAACCCCGGTACATTGGCGGCAGAGGGATTGGATGTGAATGAATTGGCCTTGGAAACACGTCCTGAATTTGGTGTGACCTATTTCTGGGCTGTGGATGAGGTCAACGGTCCCCCTGACCATACTGTGATCAAGGGCGATGTGTGGCGTTTCACGGCTGAACCCTATGCCGTCCTGGTTCCCGGGTCTGCCATGGATGTCACTGCATCGAGTGCGTCCGCTGCATTTTCTGCACCTGAAAAGACGATTGACGGTTCCGGCCTTGAAGGTGACACGCATTCAACCCGGCAGGAAGACATGTGGCTCAGTGCTGCCGGGGACCTGACACCCTGGCTGATGGTTGAGTTTGATCAGACACAGAAACTGGATCGGATGCTGATCTGGAACTCCAACAGTCTTTCCGAGGCCTTCATTGGCTGGGGCCTCAAAGACGTGAATATCGAGTACTCCATGGACGCTGTGGATTGGACCGGGCCTGCGGAATCCATCCAGATCAACCGAGCCCCAGGCCTTCCCACCTATGATTCACCTCAGGTGATTGACTTGGGTTTGATTGCGGCCAAGTATGTCAGACTCAACATTCTGAGCAACTGGGGCGCGCTGCTCAAGCAATATAGTGTGTCTGAAGTTCAGTTCTATGCCCTTCCGGTTCAGGCCCGCGAACCCAAACCAGCATCCGGTTCCGTGGATGTGCTTCCGAATGCAACGGTCACCTGGCGTGCAGGCCGTGAAGCCGGTCAACACACGATCTATGCAAGTACGGATGTGAATGCCCTGGCAGAGGGGTCCGCGCCTTCTGTGACCTCCATGGCAAGCCGTGTTGATCTTGGTCTGCTTGATCTGCAGCTGGATGAGACCTACTACTGGCGCGTGGATGAGGTCAATGAGGCCCAAGTCCCGTCTGTGTGGGCAGGGCCTGTATGGAGTCTGCGTACGCCGGTCGCGTTGATTGTGGACGATTTTGAGAGGTATGGGAATACCAGTCCCAATCGTCCATTCCAGACCTGGCTTGACGGATTTGGCTATTCAGCGGACGAGTTCTTCCCAGTGGAGTACACAGGCAATGGTACAGGTGCCGGCATTGGCCACGACATCTGGAGTCCGGGCAGTCCTTACTTTGAAGGTCAGATCATGGAAACTGAGACGACCCTGCCCGGCAGCAGTCAGTCACTGCCATTCTACTACAGCAGCCCTGGCGGTGCCGCTTCCCAGACAGACCGCAAGTGGGCCGTGCCGCAAGACTGGACGCTTGGCGGTGCTCAGATCCTGGTGCTGCATTTCTTCGGTGACCCGGGCAATACAGGACAGCTTTATCTCAAGGTCAATAGCGGTAGTCAAGTCGTGTATGACGGTTCAACGAGTGCGATTTCCACGCCCGAATGGACCCAGTGGAATATTGATCTGGCCTCCCTGGGCGTCAATCTTCAGAGTGTCACACAATTGAGTATTGGCGCTCAAGGCGGTTCCGGCATGGTATATATTGACGACATTCAATTATACAGGGAGGCCCCTGCTGACCCAGGCGAGTAGTCGCGGATTGAGGCCGAGTCTGCCGTGAAGTGGAAAAGGCCTGCTGTGTTGGTTTTCTATGAAGACTCAATGCGCCCAACCCTGTTCAGGATTCCGGTGATCTGCCAGCCCGCGATTCTCACAAAAGCACGCCATCATATTCGAGGGTTTGACATCATGTGAAGACATCGAAAAGGTCTTTCATTCTGTTATTGGCAATACCGTGATACACCGCGACTATTCCATTTCCGGTGCATGTATTTGACTGGCCGTCTATGACAATCGTCAGGAGGTCACGTCACCGGGCGGTCTGGCTCTCCACATTGCCGCCTGAAGCAATGGGTATTCCAGGAAAACGATTGACTTTTCGGCTTTGTGTATCTACTTTGGCGGAGCGAATTATTTTTTTACAGAGTTCCACATCAGGCGTCCTTTTGAATTGGGGAGCGCAGATGAGGAAGAAGGACGGCATGAGTGAAGTCACACAAATTCTGATGGCCATAGAGCAGGGCGACGCGCGTGCCGATGACCTCATCGCCCTGGACGAGACGCTCAGCCTCCTGGAGGAGACCGACAAGACAAAAGCCGAACTGGTGAAGCTCCGTTTCTTTGCAGGGCTTACCCTGGTTCAGGCTGCCGAACTCATGGATATGTCTCTTGCCACTGCCAAGCGTCACCGGACCTATGCCAAGGCCTGGCTCTACGGGATGATTCACCCTGAAGACGCCTGAAGTCTGGTCACTTTTTGAAGGACTTCTGAGCCGGAATCAATCCCAATGACGCACGCTATGCGGCATCAAGACAACAGGATATCTGTCAGTTAACCGCTCTATTAAGGAGTTGATACGATGAGAACAGGGTTCGAATCAATCTGTGTGGTATGGTTTATGACGGTGAGCGTGTGGGCAGGCTCTTCCCCTATCCTGACAGCCTCGCAAGTCGAAGCACTGACCCTTCCAGATGTTCGCATTGAGACAGCCGTGCACCACGACGGCTCTGAATCGAGTGGGGGCATCAAAGTCTCGCACCTGGACATGAAAGGCGTGATTGGCGGCTCGATCCGTTTTGAGCTGCTGCTGCCGGATGACTGGAACGGTCGATTTGCCATGGGCGGCGGAGGGGGGCTGGTCGGTTCCATTCAAAACGCGGCGCGTGATTCGATCCATAAAGGATTCGCGACCGTGGGTACGGACACCGGGCATCAAGCCGAAGGCACAGATGGCAGTTGGGCACTGGACAACCTCGAGGCCCTGGTCAATTTCGGTCATGTCGCAGTCCATAGAACGGCCGAGGTCTCCAAGGCGATCATGCGCGCCTACTACGGCAAGGGACCCAGCAAATCCTATTTCATCGGATGTTCGCGCGGCGGCGGTCAGGCCATGATGGAAGCCCAGCGCTACGCGCAGGACTTTGACGGCATCGTGGCGGGTGCGCCGGCTTTTGACTGGTCAGGGATTGCAGCACTTTTTGTTCATATCGCACAAACCATGTACCCGGACCCAAACACTCTGACAAAGACGTGTCTCACGCTTGGGGACCTGGACCTGCTCTATGCGGAGATCATGACGCAGGCCGATGAGCAGGATGGCCTCAAGGACGGCATCATCGACGATCCCACGGCCGTGACATTCGACTTGTCTGGCGTCTCCGGTCTGACAGACGCGCAGCGGGCTGCGGTTCAGGCCGTGTACGATGGCGTGAGCAACGAGAACGGAATGATCTATCCGGGTTTTCCTATCAGCGCAGAGGCCGGGCCGGGGGGGTGGTTTGCGTGGCTTGTCGGACCGATCCCGGGCAGGGTCAATTTGAGTTATGCCTTTGGCACGAACATATTCAAGTATTTCGTTTTCAATGATCCTGATTGGGATTATTCGACGTACGACTTTGCGCACTGGCAGACCGACACCCGTTTGGCCGGCTCTGTGCTGAATGCCACGGATCCAAATCTTGACGCCTTTGCGTCGCGAGGTGGAAAGCTGATCCTCTGGCATGGCTGGTCAGACCCGGCGCTTCCAGCGTCAGCCACAGTCGCCTATTACGAGGAAGTTCTGACCCGAGATGCCAAGGCCATGGACTACGCGCGTCTGTTCATGGTGCCAGGCTGCTATCACTGCGGGGACGGTCCCGGCGCTTACCAAGTCGACTGGCTGAAAGTGGTCGTAGACTGGGTCGAAGAAGGCAATGCCCCTGACCGCATCATCGCGAAGAAACCTGGGCCCGGAGGCGCTCCGACCATGACTCGGCCTCTGCTGCCGTACCCTCAGCGAGCCAAGTACACAGGCAGCGGCGACAAAAACGACGCGTCCAACTTTGTGGTGCGTGAGAAGTAGTCTGAAGAACAGGGAGGCCCTATGAAACGCGATGTGATCACATTGACCGAACCAGGTCCTGCAAAGCCAAAATTCCCAGGACTCACCTCCATTTGGAAAGCACTTCGGATCTTCCAGATTGTCGCGGTGTCCCTCCTGTTAGGCAGCGTCGGGGCCCTGCAGGCCAAGGAGCCCCTCGTCAACGAAGACGTCCTTACCCTCAGGCAGACCTGGTCTCAAGAACCCAACGGGTTTGTGCGCACCGCCGACGTCCTCGTGCCCTCGGGCGAAGGCCCGTTCCCTGTCGTGATCATCCTCCACGGCATGGGTGGGGATTCCGGTTTCGCCAAATTCATCTGCGATACGACCCCTCGGTTCAACCATGTCATCTGCGTTGCGCCCAACGGCTACCTCAAAGGCCAGGTCGTCCATTACAAACTCATCGGCGGCGATCACGGCCTTGGCGTGGACGGGAACAAAAACTTCAGTCTCCAGGCCATGAAAATCATTGCCGACTTCCTGCTCGAGTAAGCCGTCTTGCGCGTCCCGGGGTGATATGGCGTGCCATTCGGGGCAGTCACGATTGATCTGCCCCAGTTCCAACCCTTGAACATACCCTGGCCACATCCCAAACGTCTCCAAACTCATCATAAATACCGGTCTTCTCAATGGCTTTTCGCCCCAACCGCCCACCGTGAGGTATCTGGACTTTTTTTACAAAATCATGAGCCAAACTTGTTCCGGATGTCGCACTGTAGGCGGAGTAAGAAACAGAAACATTCATCATTTCAATTTAGAAAGAGATCTGTCATGTGGAACCACTTGAAGCACGTAGCCTGTTTGTTTGCAGTATTGAGCCTGGTTGGCACGCAGTGCGTCTTCGGCGCCGTGGGTGACGGAGATCCGAACTGGCATCGCATTGGTCTCGTCTGGGATCGCGCCTACAGGAGTCTCTATGTGGATGAGGAGCTTGTGGCAACGGATGTGGAATTGCAGGCTAACTTCTCCGATAACCAGGGGAAGCTGTACATCGGTGCCACAGACAGTTTTGATGCCGGCTCCTTCTGGTCCGGGATGATTGATGATGTACGGATTTATGATCGCGTGGTGAAACCATAACTGTGGCTTTATCGTGCTCAATGTAGCGGTGCTCGTGCTTGTAATCGAAAACACGCAAAAACGAGGACGAGTGCCGCTCGCCTTGATCTGTGCAACGGGTCAGGTTTTCTGCAAATCCTGCCTTGCCATTGGAATTACCAGGCGTGTGTCGGAGAATCCCGTCGTCGGCCCGCCTGCCCCTTGGGGGAGAGCGAGCGTTTTTGTGCCTGGCAAGGACGGCGAAGCAGGCCCCCTGGGGATCGATACAGCCGAACGCAGTCCAGTCGCAAAACAAGCCGCTCGAAGCCAGATCGGATTCTTCGACAGGCTCCTAGGACTTTGATTGACTTTCCTGCACACCGAGGGACACTGGGATGGACCTACACAGGACTGGGGCTCTATGAGTCAGCCGAACCGCATTTGGAGCGGGCACTGACCGTCTACCGTACCCATCTCGGCGCTCAGGACTCGACCGCCCTGGAATGCACGATGCGTCTCGGTCAGTTGCGTTTTGGTCAGAACCGCTTTGAGGCCGCAGAGACTCTGCTGACCGAGGCGACGAAGGGCCTGGAGTCCGTGCGCGGCGCAGAGGACCCCAACACGCTATTGTCCATGGTGCTGCTGGGGTAGGCCAAAAATGCCCGCGGCAATACGGCGGAGGCGGAGCGTTTGTTTACTGAGGCATGGGAGGGTCGGTGTCAGAAGCTCGGTGTGGATCATCCGGACACGCTGGATTCCCTGCATGAGTTCGGCGCGATGTCCCTTCATCAGGGCCGCCACGAGCCCGCCGAGACCAGGCTGCTCGCCGCGTACGAGGGTCTGACCCGCAAACTCGGCGTGCAACACCCCCTGACCCTGAAGTCACTGCATACCCTGATCCAGCTCTACGATGACTGGCACAAACCCGAAGAGGTCGAAAACGTCCGGGCCAAGCTGCCCACAAATGGAGGATAGAACAAAGATTAGAACATGAGTGTGCAAATGATCGTGAGTATGAAGCTACAGGGGTATCGAAATCGCCTCTAAGATGTATGGCACCAGTTGCAGCAATAATAACAACCATTCACTTTAGAGTCGTGTTCTTTTGCTTTTATTACAGCCCCACGACAACTTGGGAAATCCCCCAAATATAGCCTGTCTTCTGCATTAGGCAAATGACTACAGGTTGCAGTATGCACCTCATGATCTCCATTGCTTTGAGGGTTTTTATTCATGTAGTAGATTGCCACTTATAACCTCTCTTGGCTTTATCCTGAGCAGCATCAAGATGCTGCTGCCTAAAACCTGCAAATTCAGCTTCAATAATTACAGCATTGTGACGGTTAATCATCACGTAGTTGACAACATTAAGTTACAATCTCCATTAATGCACAACTTTATGGTTAAGCGTTTGTGTGTGCGGAAATGTTGATTGGTTTTGTGGAATTGGTGAAAAATATGAACAAATATTGCCTTGTAGGAGTCAGTTTGCTGCAGGACGTTATCTTGACGTTATCTTTAAACGCCCCTGAGGGAGTCACAGTAAATTGTCTGCCAGGTCGCTCCGGGAAGCAAGAAGTGATCTCAGTTTTTTAAGTCCGGTGCTGAGGTAGTGGGAGGCAGTCCTTTCTTTGACGCCTAGTCGTTCGGCAATTTCCCTGATGTTGGAATTATGATTAAGTTTTTCTAATAGTGCCTTAGTTTCACATAGATGAAGATCACTATCAAGGATGATCCTCTCGAGAATATGATGTTTTTCCTTGGCGAGCAAGAACTGTAACACTTTTTCTTTACAATGGTTATCTGATCCAATTTGAAAATGGCTCCAGTAGTTTTTTAGCATGTTTCTGTAACACATGTCTTTTCTCATTGCATCTTTAACATCATTGGCTACGACGCGCCAGAGGTATGTTAGGGGAGTCTCCAAATCTTTTGGCAAGGGTTTTCTAACTAGATAAACAAACAGGTCCTGATAAATATCATCTGCCAGAGATTTGTCATTCACATGGAGCAAAATCATGGCATGGAGGGTTGGACCATGTTCAGCAAACAAATTGTATGTACAATCAACTCGCTCCTGCAAGTCGTCCGATACATAATCACTCATCGGCTAAATCTCCATGTAGGCAGACAAACAGTGATGAACCTTATCAACAGATCAGATCCTACAATCGCTAGTATAGGAGACAGTAATACTACATGAAAAGGAAATTCTTTCTTGAAGGAATGGAAATATTAGCTTTTCAGTCCTTAAGGGGTCCAGGTTAGAGAAACGCGATGCCGTCAAGACGATGCCGCCCATGGCTACCTATCCATTTGGGAGGAGAATTGCTGTAAGTGCTATAATAAAAATGAGTTATAGTCTTGAAGACGGAGGAGTATTGGGAGCGGTGGGTCCCAATGGAGTCGGCAAGATAACTTTGCCAAGAATTCTGGAAGATCTGCTCGATGCTGATATGGGACATATCGAGCTGTGAAGCCATGGGTATAAAACAATGCCCCAAAAACCCAAAAGGCACAATCACGATATGCTCCAGTGATGAACAAGCTTTTCCTGGAGGCTAAGTGGAAGGCACAATCTTGGATTATTTTATACAAACACTTCTTATCTGCAGCCGGTCTTTTGCCGTTATTTCAGTATGGCAGTAGCCTGGTGTCGCTTGGATCGGCGGCCGAACGAGGATGGGCCTTTAATACTGCTCTAATCATAGGTGGCTTCATAATTTGTAGGAGGCGAATTATGACGTTTTGTTAGAGTTCCTGAATGATTTTACTGAGTTGGGGTGATGAAATGCGAAAGTCAAAAACAAGCCTACTGTCGATCATAATGCTTGTTGTTACACAGGTAGCAACAGCGCAATCCGATTTGTCACAATCCGAAATGGAAGCTCTGATTCAGAAGCTTACTGAGAATCCTAGAGAGACCTGGCTTACACAAGGTTCTTTAAATGCGGTGTGTGTTGCATATCGGGCACCAGCCCTTCAGGATGAACAAACATTACAGTCAATAATTAGGGAGAAAAGTGAAGGATATGTCAGCAAACCCAACAAGGCGCAGAAAACACCTGCCCTGCAAGCCCAGTTCCTTGAAGCCATTCCTTTTAACACACGTTATGGACTTCAGAACGAATCCACAAGAGTCACAAGTGAATACATCATAGTAGATGGTGAAAAGTTCCATTGCGAAACCTCCATCAATTCTCATCAGGACTCGCTTGCCCCAGGTCCTCGCCTTGCCCAGAACCCATATGTCCGCAAATTCAATCTGGCAACTAACGCACAACGGGTGTTCAACTATGACGGCAGACTCAAATCAGAGTATTATCAATCGGCCAATCTCGCCATTGAAGAAGAATCTCTTGGCACACCAGGCCTCCCCAGAGCACTGAGCGCAGGTTTGATTCCATGGGGTAAGGGATTCCTCACCCGGGAAAGCATTATGGAAAGTAATCCTTCGGCCAGTATTCGACGGATAGCCAGAACTGAGTACATTCTCCTGGAATTCCAACATGAGCAGGCTTCCGTGTCTGCCACTCTGGACTCCTCAAAATCACTGGCGGTCCTGGATTGTACTATCACAAGATCCGATGGTCTGGTCACCGACTATGACCTCTCTGATTATATGCAAGTGAACGGCCAATGGATACCCATGAGCATTTACGTTGAGCAACATATCCCGGACAAGAAACGGTACAGGCTTCTAAAATCCGAGCAATGGCAACTCGACATCCTGGAATCTACTATTCCGAGCACAACGGTTTTCTCACCAAAGTATGATGAAGAGGCCTTGATTAAGTATTTCTCTCCTCTGACAAAAAGCCCGCTTCACTACATATACCGAAGCCAGATCAATACCGACGAACTGCTGACACAACGCCTGTTCGCACTGACAGACAATCGACCAAAGAACTGTGCCACTGCGGCTATTGAGTATATATCGCAGAAGCTGGAAGTGCCCCTGACAGAGGCTCCAGCTACCATCGTTGATTATTCAGGCATGACCAGCCTATATGACATGGAGAAGTTCTTTGTACAACAGGGACTCTTTACCAAGGCCATCAAAACAACTGTGGACAAACTTCCCCTGTACAAAAACTATTTCGTCATAGTCCATCTTCCGGATATTTCTCACTTTGTCATCGTTGAAAGCGTGAACAGTGAGAAGGTTTGGACCCTTGACCTCAGCAGCAACGATTTTTACATGTCACACACAAAGGACTATTTTCAGGCAAATTGGATTGAAGGAACCGCGTTGTTGGTTTCAAGTCAGGCCATTACAGTACCTGCTGAGCCAGACCTAGACCCCGTGGAATTGCAGATCATCTCGGGGGGAGGATTCCAGTGCCTGCCAGAACAAGACGTAGATGTTATTCTCTGCTCAAAGACTCCTGGGGGGACATGTATAGGGGAAGAGGAGGTTTACTTCGCTTACAGCATATGTAAACCAGCCTCCTTCGGCCAATGTGAAGACAATTTGGTGGTTCTCTCATATCGATCATCCTATTGCGACAATACCCCGGTCTGGCATGGTCAATGTGATGCTGGGTTCATGTATATTCTTACCGTTCAAGCCTGTGACGGGCTGGTGCCCCGCTAGAACAGCTCCAGTGGAGGGCATTCCACGGACTCTGGTTAATGCAGTGCAACGGGCCTGTCAAATATAGAGGATACACAGAATTGTTTTTCTCATCTTTTACATTTTGACAAATTCTCTGGGGAATCTACAATGAGTCCATGAGAAAATCGGGTTTTACTCTTGTAGAGATTGTTGCTGTCATCGGCATTGTTTCCGTGATCCTCACTATTCTAGTTCCAGTCTTGGGTGGTGCCCGTAGACGTGCGAGGTCCGTCCTATGCCGTAGTAACATAAGACAAATTGGCATTGCCTTTGATCTGTATTCTGCAAACAATGATTGCCTCCCGTATGCCTATGTCATGTATGATTCTGTTCTGGAGTCGGTTTACATAGCCAATGATGCCTCGGTAGACTGGCCGGGTGTACGCTGGTACCATTATCTTGATGTCATGCCAGACAGGTTTGTCCCGCAAAACAGCGTTCTCCAGTGCCCCTCAAAGAATTACACCGAACTCCAATTTAAGTACAACATTCAGTGGGGCAATTACGGGATGAACTGGTCTGTCGGCAAATCCCCTCGGCTCACGCTGCCCACTGCCTGTCGGGAGTTCGAGGGAAGCCCGACAAAACTGACCTCACTGGACAGACCCAGCGACACCCTTCTCCTGGCGGACAGCGGGTATGCATGGATCGCGTGGTTTCACACACTTGCCAGTACCCATCCCAGCGTCATCATGACAAACCATGAACTTCTCAATCAGATATATCTTCCAGGCGCCTCAGTGAATCGGCAAAAGACTCTCTGGCCTGCACAGGAGGAAGATGCCCTCTACGGACGTCACCCGAACAGAACCGTCAATTGTTTGTTCGCAGACGGTCACATCGAGAACAAAAAGGCCGATGACCTGGTGGTTCAGCCCTTGGATCACGGCCAGTTTACAAACCGTTCACCCCTTTGGCAGCCCTAGGAGCCTGTCGGAGAATCCGATCTGGCTTCGAGTGGCTTGTTTTGCGACTGGACTGCGTTCGGCTGTCTCGATCCCCAGGGGACCTGCTTCGCCGTCCTTGCCAGTCACAAAACCGCTCGCTCTCCCCCAGGGGGCAGGCGGGCCGACGACGGGATTCTCCGACACGCTCCTAGGCCTTGGCCTGCGAGAAGGCCTTCAAAAGGGGGCTTTGTTGCTTCTTCCCGTCCAATGTGCTATTCTAATAGGAGCATGGTTTCAACAGATATTGTTTTAAGATCAGTGACGAGAGGCTGTGGTGAATCAATCGACCCTGAATTTGAATCTGTTCACAGTCGTACTCATTGGTGTTTTGTCTGTGTGTCAGTCTGCCGGTTGGTCGCAGGCACCAGGAACGCAGGGAGATGGCGATCTGCTGCCGTTGCCTGTGACTGGATATGATTTCACCCATGCCGGAAACGATGCGTACGGTGAGTATGATCTCACGCTCTATGAAGATGCCGAGATCATATATGATCCTCAAAGGGGCCATGTGCTTCAACTGGAAGGCACAGGGTATGCGCTTTCTGAAAATGCAGATCTAAATGTTGGCGAAGGCTTTAGTCTGTGCCTTTGGATCAAAGTGAGTCTTGATTGCCCTGACAATAATTTCCTGGTGGGGCAGGGATTTGGATCATATCTTTATGATTATTCATTTTACCTTTTGAAACGGCCCCAAAGTGATCTTATGTGGCGGTACCTTGGTACTGGTGGATTCGTTCGACATGTCACTGAATATGATCGTGCCGAGATCTCCGATGGATTGTGGCACCACATTGCTGTGAATCATGATACGGAGTTGGGATACAGTAGTATCTATGTCGATGGCATACTCCAATCAACCACCGACAATATAGGTGCTATTGAGAATAAACAACTTGGACTCTTTGTAGGATATGTTCATCCTGATTCCTATGGCAAGGGAAATAGACTGCCATTCATTGGATGCCTGGATGATATTGGTTTTTACCGCACCGTATTGACTGAGCCCCAAATTCATCAGGTCATGATCAATGGCCTGTCAGGGTACAACCCCGAAATTGCAGTGCCAGGTATTCCGGAAAAGGAGGCTGAGCTGCATGAGAACAGCGTGGTGTTACAGTGGCAGCCGGGACGTCACTCAGCATCTCACACGGTCTATTTGTCTTCGGACGTTAATGCAGTCTCCACTCAAAGGCCAGAAGCCTGTTTGGGCAGTACCACATCCACTCAAATCGAGGTCACTGGTCTCAACTGGGGCACAACCTATTACTGGCGCGTGGACGAGGTCAATGAGGCTTTTCAGGGCAGCCCATGGCTGGGCCCGATATGGAGTTTTCGTACCCTGGGGACAGTCTTGGTAGATGACTTTGAATCCTATAATCTGTATGACCCGGATGGGCCTTATCTCCCAAATCATATCTATGAGGCCTGGCTTGATAGATGGGGATACACTGATGCCAATGAGACGCAAATTGAAGGCAATCACACAGGCATGACAGCGGGTGAGTGGTATTACCTTGCCGCACCTACTGAAGTCTATAAAGGCTTCGCTGGTTCTGCTGAAGTTAAATATGAAGGCTTAAGTTCCCTGGCCTTGGAGTATGACAATACGCAGTGGCCCTACTATTCCGAGGCACAGCGAACCTTGGATTTGCCCAAGGATTGGACGACCGATGGCTTCACGGACATGACCTATTTGTGCGTGCATTATCTGGGCACCATCCTACCTCCGTCGAGATTCGAGGTCTCAGGAGACCAGTACATTGTCACAGGAACCGGCGCGGATATATGGGATCAAGCCGATGAATGTACGTTTGTCTCCGTGCCTCTCTTGGGTAACGGCGCTATCACCGTGAAGGTGGAATCGATAGAAAACACGGCTGAATGGGCCAGGGCAGGCATCATGATCAGGGACGGTCTGGCAGCCAATGCACGCCACATGGCAGCGGTAGTGACGCCGGCCCACAAAACAGAACATCTGGTCCGTACAAATACCGGTGGATCAACGAGTAGTACAGGTCTTGCGCTTGATGTCTCCATGCCGCATTGGCTCAAACTGACTCGCCAGGGAGATGTTCTTACAGCCCAGCACTCAGCGGACGGCCAGCAGTGGCAAGACTTGGGTTCTGCAGTCTACTGGGGCCTGTCTGATGAAGTACAGGTAGGCCTTGTTGTCAATTCTTATGTGGATGGAAAAACAACATGTCAGGGCGTGTTCTCCCATGTTCAGATCAATGGGACCATTGACGGTACATTGGACCGCCTTACCAATATTGGCCTTCAGCATAACGATCCTGAGTATCTCTATGTGACCGTGCAGGATGCCAAGGGGCAGAGTGGCATTGTTATGCATCCGGACAATCCCAGTGCTTTGCTTGTAGATCAGTGGACTGAGTGGCGTATCCCCTTATCTGAATTGGAAGTACAGGGGGTGGATCTTTCCCATATCAGACAATTGACCATTGGCGTGGGTGACACACCGGCGCAAGGCAACATCAGAAATCCCGGTGGCCATGGAAAGTTCTATGTAGACCAAATTCGGCTAATGGCAGAGGAGTAGGATTCACAATGGTATGCTGCGCATCAACAGGAATGAGGTCTTTGGTCGAGTAGATGCTGTCAATCTAGTTGATTAATATCTGCAGCTGTTTAAGAAACGTCTCAGCCTCCTCTGGCGTAGGATAATCGACATCAAAGGAATGAGTCTTCCCAAGACTCGTGGTCGTATTGCCTGAGAACCTATCGACTTTTTGCACCCGCTGTGTGTTGTGATCTACATAAGCCCGCCATAGGAAAACACGTTTATCCTGAGACCATTGAAGGCTATACACATCAAGATCGTCTGTTTCTTGCGATGTCAAGATAGCAGATTGAGCCCTTTCCAAAGGCCACACATAAAAGAGACCTCGGATTTGCTGCTGCAGACTTTCTCTCCCCTCCCTGTTTAATGGAGTCTTGCTTTGATTCCCTGCGGCGTCCGTCTTTCTGACTAATCCGGCCTTTACATTATACACAGTCTTTGTTTGCCCCTCCGTGGTGACGGCTCTGTCTGGAGGAAACAGCCAATGCTCAGTCAAGACGGTGGAGTCATCACCTTTTGAAACCGTAATATGCACCACAGGTACGTTGGTGGTTGCCTCATACACTTGATCCAGGAAACCTGCACCTGCCTTTGGAATTATGGAAAAAATAGTCACACCAAGAAGTACAGCGACTACGGCAGCGATTTTCATCCAGCCTGTGCAAGCGCGAACTGGGGTTGATAGTGCCCTGGTCTTCTGTCTTGCTTTCGAAGCCGCTAAACCAGATACTTTTTGAATGTCATCTTGTATGGGATGCTTTGCATGTTCGTCGTCGGTACTGACTTGCGTCTTGTCCAAATCCAAATGGAAGTTCGTCACAATACCACTATCATACGGGGACAGTAAATTGATGAGCAACTGGTCCAGCACACCCAGACGCTTCATGCAGGTCTCACAATGGCAAATATGTTCAATAGTGGCTTCACGATCTTTGGCATGTTCGTCTGCCAAAGGATTGAATCCCAGAGGCAATGCCAAGTCAAAGAGGTCCCGGTAGAGAATATCATCGCAGCTAGTCGTATCGACCTCAGATTGCGGAACACCTGTTTGTCTGATTGTCAATATACGTTGACGACAGGATACACACAGGCACACGTGCTCGAGATGTGAAACATCACAATCAGCGTATTTAACATGTGCAAATAAAGGTACTTGCTTGTCACTCAGATGGCTCACCATCAGGGCGCTGGTATCGCGTCCGTCTTCCAAGCATTGGGTTAATCGTTGAAGTTGGGCATTGGAGAGGCTCAATGATTGAAGCTCTAACCAGTTTTTTCTGCACGTGGAACATTGCTCAACATGAAGAGTGATGGGCGTTGGAACCGTGATCTTAATATCCTGTGATACCAGACCTGGCAAGAATCTCTGTACCATGGCGCATGTGACAGGGGTTTCGGCATATTTGAGATGCGAAGCCAGTAATGAATTGATTGCCATAACATGACTGACTTCGTCTGGATATGATGACAAATCGCCATTCGCAACTTGTTTCAGACCATGTATTTTCTTGTGGCAATAGCTACACTGACTGATATGTGCTTGAACAGCTTGAGGAATTTTCTCTTTAGACCGGTCATCCAGGTAGCTGAAATAGTATTGTCCTGCCTTCTCGCATTTCATTGGTAAATGAATCCTCAAAGTAATCCCAAAGAGTCCATTTTGTACATCGTTTCAGGAAATACAATAAATCATCTAGAAATCTTATTTACGTGCTTAGAACGAATCCTTTGCTTCTGGCAATAACAATTATCTTACCGCATTGTTCTTAAATTGTCACAGCTCTTTTTTTCCCTCTGTTGAGAATTTATGTGAATACACATATGATATGATGATCGTTTGTTCATAGCTGACAAGCATATTAGCTGGCATGAACCCTTAAACTCGCCTTTTATGCATCCTTATGTCGGCCTAGTTTTCCAAACAGCCCATCGCAGAGGAAGACGCCTCACAAAAATGCTGCTGGCTACTCCGATTTCGAGAAAAGAAATAATGAAAAATGATGACGTTTTTATCAACATTCTCTTGTTCACATGCGTTATTCCTCTGTTGAAAACCCTAAGCGGTGCGCCTGATGATCATCAGGTTGTGCGTGAGTGTTCAGACTAGACATTCACACTTACGTGAATGATCCGTTCGACCTCGAAACCAGCAACCTGTAGCCAACAACAGTTTCTCCTTGAAGGTATTGGGTGATTGGGTATGATTGGAGGCCAAGTAGAAGTGAAGGGTCTTGGGCGGTGTGTTTTCTGAAAGGCTTGCACCTGTCAGCGGTCATTTGTTTTTGGGACCTGGAAAACTGTCACTTAGCAGTGAAATTAACCGAAAGGAACACGGCTGATGAATACACGCAGTGGTTTTCTAGTAATAACAATAAGTATGGCGACTGCCTCGCTCGCCATGTCGCAGAATGCCATTCTGGCCGGCCCCGCCCCAGAAAAGCCCAACATCGTTTTCCTGTTGGCCGATGATCTGGGATTTAAAGACGTTGGCTATCAGGGCGGTACGATCAAGACACCCCACATAGACAAACTCGCCGTGCAAGGAACACGGTTCGATCAATTCTATGTTCAACCTGTCTGCTCACCGACGCGGTCCAGCCTGATGACCGGGAGGTATCCGAGTCGATACGGGTTTCAGGTAGGCGTCGTTCGCCCCTGGGCGCGTCACGGTTTGCCTTTGGCCGAGCGGACTCTGGCCCAGGCACTCAAAGAGGCCGGTTACACAACCGCCATTTGCGGTAAATGGCACCTCGGACATCTGGACCACAGCTATCTGCCGACCTCACGTGGATTCGACCACCAATACGGCCACTACAATGGAGCACTCGATTATTTCACACACATTCGCGACAAGGGTCTTGATTGGAACCGCGATGACAAGCCTCTTCGTGAGACCGGATACACGACGACTCTGATCGGCGATGAATCGGTCCGGCTTATTGCGCAGCACGATGTTTCGAAACCGCTGTTTCTTTATGTTCCGTTTAACGCGCCGCACTCGCCTTTCCAGGCGCCCGCGTCATATCTTGACATGTACAAGCACATTGAGACGCGGAACAAGCGTGCTTTTGCAGCCATGGTGACTTGTATGGACGACGCGATTGGGAGGATCGTCGCGGCCCTCGATCAACGCGGCATGAGGCACAATACGCTGGTCTTCTTCTGTTCGGACAACGGCGGAATGAACATGGTCTCCGACAACGGACCGTTGCGAGGTGAGAAGGGGCTGCTTTACGAGGGAGGCATTCGCGTACCGGCCCTTGCAGTCTGGCCTGGCGTGCTCAAGGCGGGCGCGGTTGTCAAAGAACCTCTCCACATGGTCGACATGTATCCGACGCTCGTCAAGCTTGCCGGCGGCCGTCTCGAACAGCCTCTGCCGCTCGACGGCAAGGACGCATGGTCTGCCATCACCGGGGAAAGACCGACGCCGCACAAAGAGATTTTGCTGAACACAAGTCCATATAATGGTGCGATTCGCCTGGGCGACTGGAAGCTGATTCGCAATGGGAAACTCCGCGCCAATTACATCGGTGAAAAACCGCAAGAGGATACTTACGAGCTTTTCAACCTGGCAGACGACCCGTATGAAAAGAACGACCTGAGTCAGAAGGAGCCGGCAAAGCTCAAAGAACTCCAGCGCCGACTGAATGCATACGCCGATGAGGCGGCTCCAGCGAACATCCCGCCGAACAGCATGCCTGAAGATTTCAGGATACCCGCAGCCTGGGGACATGAATAAAGTTGGGTCGTACCAAACTAACTCCGTGTCGCCGTGCGTCCGTGCGGGATACGTAGTTTCTGGTGATTCGATATTCGTGGTTGCTTTTCAAATCCGGAAGGTTTCAGAAAACCCGGGCCCAGTTCAATGCCTCAGATGTCCTCGGCTCACGCTGTTCTGCCGGATATCCTACCCCGATGATTGATGCCACCTGCACATGCTCTGGCAGCCCCAGAAGCCCCTGTATGTATTCAGCGCTTGTCACTTGCCCCTCATATGTGCGCTGGCGTACCTGCACCCAGCAACTGCCCAGCCCCAGCGATTGAGCCGCCATTTGGAGCACAATTGAGGCGACCGAGCAATCCTCGATCCACACGTCACTCTTGGTGCTGTCCGCGCAGACCACGACCCCCAATCCGGCCCCAGCCAAAAAAGCGGCCCCCTGCGGCTTACACACCGACAATTTCTCCAACATCTCTCGGTCATCCACAAACACGAATTCCCACGGCTCCAGATTCCGCGATGTGGGCGAACGAATCGCCGCCTCCTTCAACAGCGCCACCTTGTTCGCCTCAATCGGACGGTCCAGAAAACACCGGATACTGCGTCGGGTCCGCAATAATTCCATCATATCCATGATACACCTCCAAAGACAATGCCTGCCTGCCCAAAATCTGACGGCCATCAGCTTTTTCAGATCTCGCCTGTCCCAACGACTGTCATCTCAAAATCGACCCGAATTATACCAATTCAGGGGGGATCTGCAAGGGCATATGAGGGGGCAGAAGGATGAGGGTGACGCTGCGATGAGGTGTGAAGGGTGAGGGGTGACACACAGACGGTCTGACAGTAAGACGGTCGGACAGTGAGACCGTGTGACAGTCGGACTGAACCAGCAAAGCACTAGTCCCTAACAGGTCCAACAACGTATTTGCTGTAAGTTTCTTTAATCGACTCTTGCGGGTTTGCTTGTTCAGTTTCTGGATCTGTTAACAAAAACCTATGAATGCAAGTCCGCTTCGCAAGACTAATTGCGCTTTCGGTTTTGAGGCGGTGACGCGAAGGCGTCGGCGATCTTGGCGAAGAAATCGTCGATCGATCGCCCGATATGAGCGTCCGGGTCGCTGCTTCCCAGGGTGACGACGACCATGTTCCACTCCGGGATCACATAGAATCGATTGGAGCCGCCTCCCTGCGCGGCGTACGTGCCGAATCCACGCCCTGAGATTCGGGCGTTGCCTCTTGCCAGTCCTTGCCCGGAACGACCGTGTCAGTCGCATCCCGGCGCTTGGTATTCCGGCCAACGCCAGGCGCAGAAAACATGCGATCTGCGTCGTCCAGAACCAGGACCCAATCCTGGTTGAGGCCGGAAGTGGGCGGGGTGAACTCATGCTGTCCCTGGGTCTTGGCAAGTTCGAATGGGCGGCGCGTCTGCTGACGATCGTTGCCGTAGCATTGCCCGTCTCTGGGGCTGTACCACCAGCCGTGGAGCCGATCACCGGACAGGGCGGACAAGTTGAGGGCGAAGGGCTCGCCCATGGTGGAGTAGACCATGGCGTAACAGCCGTCTGAGGCGCGTGCGGCCGCGCAATAGGACGGCCCCTGCCTCAAGTCGCCGCGGCCGGAGATGAGGATCTGCTCATCGGGCACTCGATTCTCCATGGGCCGGGACTCGATCAGAGACCGCAGATGCTGCATGTCAGCGGCGCCCTCATACTGGAGGGCGTCCTGCCATTCAAGATGGAACTGCCAAACCCGGTCGGCCCCGTACGTAAAACCGAAGGCCCCGGAGAAGACCGACCAGTACCCTTCATACCGGCATTTCCACGCCGAGGATGTCGGGGGCTCGGCCCGGTTCTCATATCCCGGCTCGCCATTGAGCACCGGCTTGGGCGGCTGCTTCTGATAGTCGCTGCGAATACGTGCCACGTTAGCCGGCGCACCGCCCCAGGTTTGCTGCATGTTGAAATCCAGCCAGGCATCTTCGTGGAAATCTCGTGATGAGGTGAAGACCGGATGGATCGTCATCAGATGCCGGCCTTCATGGCCTGCTTCAAGTCCATGTGCGATTGCGCGCAGAAGCGTGCGCTGTTCGTCAGAAATATCATGATCCTGACGCCAGTTGTCTTCGATCTTCTCATACTCCCCGGTCACCAGCCAGACGAGATTGTCTCGGTGGCGATACCGCCGGCCCAGCAGGGTGCCATACCGCTCGTTGTTCTTTAGCGAGTCTGGAAACAACGAATCAGCATCGCGTCCCCACATCGTGGCCAGGGCAATCGTCAGGCCTCGGTCGCTGGCGGCGTCGAGAATGAAATCGATGTGACGCCAATACGCTTCGTTCATCGCGACCGGATCGAACCGGCTGAAGGGAAGGGCCCCAGCATAATTCGGGACAAGATCGCTTTGTGTCGGTGACTCCACGGTGTGATTGGTACGAATGGCCATCATCTGAATGACGGTGAAGTGTTTGGCGGCCCGGTCATCCAGATAGCGTTCCACATCGGCCGGACTCAGGCTCATCAGCAGCCATCCTGTGTCGCCCAGCCAGAAGAACGGTTGACCGTTGCGCTGCAATCCATGCTGGGTCGCGGTAAAGGCCGAGGGGCGGGTCTGGCCCCATGCCGTGACTCCGAGAACAAGGACAATCAGCAAACCTTCGGCCAGACGACGCATGGCATTCTCCTGGAATTTGACATCAAACATCAGAATCACCGTTTCAAGTGTAAGGCGCGACTCATTGAGATATTTTAGAATCACCCCACCATGAGCTTCAACGTTTCGTTATTAGAACGACCCAATCTTCGTCGGGTGTGTCTGGGGCCGGTCCGATTGCTATTTTTTGGCCGCCCATTAGGCTTTCAGAAGCCCCTACGAATTCGCCTATGCGCGGATTATACCAGCGTTTTATGAACGGCCCTGAAGCCCTGCTGAGATCCAGTACGCCGGTCTGTCGTGCAACAGGCAGATACACGGCATAACACTCTCCTGCCTTGGCAAAGACCTGTGCATCGTGCGAGCAGGTTTTGCCGGCATAGACCGACTCACCGGTCAGCAGTTCGTCGTTCGGTTCCATATCCCAAAACGGAAGGCATGCTTCCATGAACTTGCGTGCATACCGGATAGACTTCCAGAGATCCTCATACTTCCGGAAATCCTGCGTATCGAGCAATTCCGCCAGGATGAACTCGACTTGTCCGCCGGAAAGATAGGCCGGCCAAAGCTTCTCTTTTCGCAGAGTAACCGAATCGTCCACCGGTATCCATGCCTTGCCACCCGTTGCCACCGTAAATTCATCCACGGAGACCGGTAACGGGCGCCCGGCCTGACGCGTCAACTGCCTGAATGTTTCCACGACCGGTTCAATATCTCCACTGCCGATTTGAAGCGACGTGATGCTGAAAAGTCCGTCACCCAGAAAGGGCTTCCAGGCCTCGACAGTCCCTTTGGCATGGTGAACGGTAATCGGATGATGATAGGGATCGAGGATTGCCTCACCGACCTTTTTAAGAAAGACGTTGTACTCGTCGGTCGTAATGCTATCTTCCTGCTGGTCCAGGCCAAGCCTGACGATCACCATGTTCCACGCGGGGATGATGAACAGATCGTTATTGTTATAGCCGCTGCGCGCATAGGTGGAGAGGGGTGCATCAGGCCATCTTCGTTTGCCCTCGGGTGTGGTCCCGTTAGGCCACCAGTGATAACCGTACACGCCGGAACCCTTGCGATCACTGCTCGCCAGGGCATTCGGGATCGAGGGAGGGACCTGCACGCGCGTGGCCTCGCGCACCCATGATACAGGGACAAGCTGCTTGCCCGACCAGTGGCCTTCATTTAAAAACAAAAGCCCGAACCGTGCCAGGTCACTGGCCGATATGATCAGGCCGCCCGTCCAGTTGAGGACCTTGCCTGTGACATCGGTCTGCCACTGTATCTCACCCATGCCGATAGGATCAAAGACCCTTTTCTTCAGATAATCCTGTAGAGACTCACCGGCTATTTGCGTGAGCACATAACCGTATTGCTGTGTGGCTTCATCCCAATACTGGTATTTCGTGCCCGGGGCAAAGAACGGCGCCAATGGACGGACCAGGGCGTTTTCGTCACCGCGCCGCTGTTCGTCGAAATCATACGAACCTCCGACGCCGTCATAGCCGGATGTCATGGATGCAAAATGGCGGAGCGTGACGCCGCGATATTGTTCGGCCAGATCCTTCGGATTATGCTGCCAGGCCAGTGTATCCAATGTGCATTTTCCATCCTCTATGAGCAGGCCTTGAGCTGTGCTCGTGAACGCCTTGGTGACGGACCAGACGCGCTGTTTGCGATCCGTCTCAGGGCCCTTCCAGATGACCCTGCCGTTGCGTACGATGATAAGCCTCTCAACACCGTTGCTGCCGGAATGATCCCGCAGGTACTCCACAGCCGCGTTCAGCCTCGTGGAATCCATATGCTGTGATTCCGGTGAAACCTGCTCCCAGGCCTCGCCTGGAAAGGCCACCTGAGCGGATTGCAGAACCTGATTGTTCATCGCAACCAACAATAGAACAATACCCATGTAAATCCGATTATTCGTCATATCAACGGCGTTGAACATCTTCTGCATAGTGAGACTCCTTGTGTATCAAAAAAGCCGTGGATGACCACAATCCAAAGATCACCTGTTAGCCAGATTTATAGCTGTTTTATTCTGACTATGACAGGAATTTATTCCATTGTAGAAAACCGCCACCTCAGGTGGTGGTCAGAGTTTTACGGCTTTGCCTGTTGAACATAAAAAGCTCATAATGAAGCTCCACGAAGTGTTGTCCCCACACCGTGAGGAACAAATTATGAGCCGATTGGCGCTTGTCAAGCACCCATGGGACCACCGCCCTGTCTGCAGCAATAGGTACCTTTTAGTGGAAAGCGAATTACGGCGGCCCGAAACCAGTGCACTCTCATTCTACGACCAGGGTCGGTTTTCTGGCATGATTCAGGTTGATTATCCGGTATTGGGTCCCAATGAACCGGATACGACTCCACATGCAACAGTTCCAGGGCCACCAGGGTGGTCCTGAGGCCGTTTTCTCCCTTGATTTGCCCTGATACAGGTCTTACAATCCATGCAGGGCTGTAAAATCAGTTTTCCTATCAGTAGCATTATGATAGCAATGAACATGCGTCATCTCATAATCATGGTGTGTATTTTGGTGATGGGGTTATTCGCAGAGAAGGCCTGTCCCATGGATGCCCTCGACCAGAATTTACCTGCCATTGACATCGCAGCCGGTTGGGAAATTCCGTCGGAGGGGTACTGTGACCAGCCCTATGAGGTGACACTGGCCGATGGCACCTGGGTGTGCACCATGACCACGGGCACGGGGCACGAAGGACAGACGGGGCAACACATCGTGTCTTGCCGCAGCCGTGATCGGGGAAAGACGTGGAGCCCGCTGGTTGACATTGAACCGGCAGACGGCCCAGAAGCCTCGTGGGTCATGCCCTATCTCACAGGCTACGGCCGCGTATACGTCTTTTACACGTACAATGCACGGAACATGCGAGAGGTCATTGCCAGCACTGAATATGCCAGAAAACGCGTTGACACACTGGGTGAATTTGCGTTGATCCCAGGTTCGCCGGCCTGCTGAAAAGGGGGGCTGATGGCAGATGGAATCCCGAGGCCTTCAGGCTCGCCTTATCCGCCTTGGCGGACGAGCATTGAATGACCAATATGGATCGGGGGATCTCACCGAACCGGGTATTGCGGCAGCGGCGGTATGTCCTTTTCCTGAGTCTTCAGTGCTTCCACGATGACCTCGATGGCCTTGTTCAGCTGCTGGTCGACACCGGCGTATTCCAGGGCCGGATCATTGTCGACTTCGATATCCGGTTCCACGCCAACGCCTTCGATGATCCATGCCTTGCCGGTGACATCGTACCGAGAGAATTCCGGTTTACGCAAATCGCCGCCATCCAGCAGCGGCAACGAGCCACGGATCCCGACCACGCCGCCCCAGGTGCGTTTGCCGACCACCTTGCCCAGTTGATAGTGCTTGAACTGGTAGGTAAACAGGTCGCCATCGGACGCAGAAAATTCATCAGCCAAACAGACCAGCGGGCCGTAGATCATGGCCGCCGGTTCAGGGGTCGGTGCCGTATCCCGGGAGAACTCGATCATCACGATCTCGCGACGCAGGCGTTCGATGAGCATGGGCGAGACATTACCGCCGCCATTGCCGCGCACGTCAATGATCAGGGCCTTCTTGCGAAGCTGAGGATAGAAGTGCTCGACGAATTCATTGAGTCCGCGTACCCCCATGTCCGGCACGTGGATATACCCGACCTTGCCGTCCGTGGCCTCGGTGACCTTGTCGATGTTCCCCTGAACCCACTGGTAATAGTAAAGGTCGGCCTGATCGCCGGTCGGAATGACTGTGACCTCGCGGCTGCCCTTGCGTGTGGGTTGACCGTTGAGTGTGAGCACGACCTGACGCCCGGCCTTGTTGATCAACAACTCGTAGAGGTTGTGTACTTCGGCAGTGGACGTGCCGTCGATGGCCAGGATGTAGTCTCCTTCGTTGGCATCCACACCAATCTCGGTGAGCGGTGAGCGCGTGCCTGAGTGCCAGTTCTGACCTGGCAGGATATGATCGATGCGATAGTAGCCCGAGGTGTGACGTGACAGCTTGGCCCCCAGGAGCCCCATGTCAATTCGCTGGGGATGAGGCATGTCGCCGCCACTGATATAGGCGTGGCCGACGTTCAACTCGCCGATCATTTCGCCAATGATATAGTTCAGATCGGCTCGATGGTTGGCATGCTCGACCAGCGGTGCATACCGGTCGCGAATCGCCTCCCAATCCACACCGTGCATGTTCGGGACATAGAAATATTCCCGCATCTGCCGCCAGCATTCATGGTAGATCTGGGTCCACTCGGACTTGCGATCCAGTTCGACTTCCAGATGGGACAAATCCAAGGGCTTCTCCATATCGACCTTGCCCTTGGGGCAATCGATGATGGCATAGCGTCCGCCACTGGAGACCAGCATCTTCTTCTGATCGGCAGAGACTGTGTAGCCACCGATACTGCCGAGTTCCGTCTCCTTGCGTTCCTTGAAATCATACCTGACCAGCTGGCGATCCCGCTCGCCGCGGCTGCTGCGAACGTAATAGAGATCATCCTTGACCGACGTCAGCTGACCGTAGCTGGCCACCTCGATCGGCAGCACGGCGATCCGATCCTTGATCCCGTCAAAATCGACCTTGACGGTGACGGTCTCGGCCTCCTTCTTGGGCGTCTCTTCTTTGGAAGCATCCTTCTTGTCCTCACCTGAGTCGTCGTTCGCGTCCTTGATCTTGACCTCGTCGTTGAGGGGGGCAAAGGGCGAGGGCACGTCCTTGGTGAGGGTGATCAGATAGATCCGCGACATGTCCTGATAGACATGATTCCACTCGGTGCGGCTGTAGACCGGATTGAAATCACGGTTCGACACAAAGTAGATGCATTTGCCGTCCGAGCCAAAGACCGGGTCAGAAGCATCGTACCACCCATCCGTCAGTTCGCGGGACTGTTTGTCGCGCAGCGAGTAGAGGTAGATCTTGTTCATCCCCTCGGTCTCTGCACGGCCATAGACGATCCAACGGCTGTCAGGCGCCCAGGCATAGTCATTGAATTCCCAGGCCTCGGACTGGGCCACCTCTGTGATCTGACCATTGCGTGCATTGGCATAGCGCAGTCGCAAACGCTTGTCAGCCCAGAGGATCTTGCGGCTATCCGGGGACCACACCAGGCGATACTTGTAGGTCTCGGCATTCTTGGTGACCTGTCGCGCCGGCTTGCTGCCATCCTGGGCGACCACCCAGATCTCGTCTTCCCCGGTTTGATCCGAGATGTAGGCGATCCAGCGGCCATCGGGTGACCACACGGCATTACGTTCGTGCACGCCGGAGGTCCGGGTCAGATTCCGGGTCACCCCATGCTCGGCCGGCACCGTAAATACGTCCCCGCGCGCGCCCAGCACGGCCCGCTTGCCGTCCGGCGAGATATCCGCCTGTCGAACATTGTCAGCCACGTCAACCAAACGACTTCGCGACGTCGGATGGTCTTGCTGGATGGCGACTTCAATCTTGTCGTAGGTCTCGGCGGCCAGATCATAACGATAGAGATAGCCGCCATTCTCAAAGACAATCGCCTCATCGCCCAGTGACGGAAACTTGATATCAAACTCGGTGAACCGGGTCAATGGCCGGGTGTCTTGGGTTTGCATGTCATAGACATAGAGATTCATTCGCCGATGCTCGCCGCGATCGGAGAGAAAATAGATCCGGTCATCCTTCCACATGGGGATGATGTCCTGCGCCGGGTCATCGGTGATGTTGATGGTCTTCTTGCTGTCAAAATCATAGATCCAGACATCGTCGGCCATGCCGCCGCGATAGCGTTTCCAGGTGCGGAACTCGCGGAAGATACGGTTGAAGGCCACACGCTTACCATCAGGACTGTAAGCGCAGAAGCCGCCTCTGGGAAACGGCAACTCCTCGGGCAATCCGCCGGTCAATGCCGTGGCATAGAGCTGACCGTTGAAGCTGTTATAGGATTTCATGCGAGATCGGAAGATGACCTTCTGCCCATCCGGGGTCCAGGTCATCACAATATTATTCGGTCCCATGCGGTCCGATACATCGTCACGGCCAAGTGTCGGCGTATAGGTCAAGCGTCTCGGAACCCCGCCGGTCGCGGGAATCAGATACACCTCGGTATTGCCGTCGTACTGTCCGGTAAAGGCAATGGATTGGCCGTCAGGAGAAAAGCGAGCGAACATCTCAAAACCCTCATGACTGGTCAACTGCCGAGCCACGCCTCCTCGGACGGAGACACTATAGAGATCGCCCGCATAGGTAAACACGACTTGATCGCCATGAATCGCGGGGAAACGCAGCAAACGAGCCTCTTCGCCTCGGGTCACAGGAACCACGCTCAGATAAGCCAACACAGATAGGATTAGTAGTCTATTCATAAAAACCTCCAAATACGATTCGTCAATTATGAGTCATTTTCATCACATATCGACCTCTGACGCCAAACAATTAATCGGAAAGATTGTACCATCTGAATACTCGCCTGGACAAGGAAGAAGAGAGCCGTAAGGGCTTGGCCCCATTTCTCCCACGCGTTGCACGGGCAA
>JAIPFM010000099.1 GCA_021736645.1 Phycisphaerae bacterium
TCAAAGGAATCGGCCTGCCACATTTCCAACTGATTGATCGCTGTACTCGGAGAAAAATTGCAGCCCACCAGCCAGCCATGGGCCTGTGCCCAGTCCTGGGCCTGTTCCACAGTCCACTGGGCAGTGGGCATGGTGTCTGTCTGAGTGGGACATCCCGCGATCAGGCCAGCCAGGCAAAACAGAGTCATCCAACGCATGGTCAGTCCTTTCAAAAATTGTTCACTCGGATTCATTGCCTTTACCAAAGGCCGCGACCAGTCTGTCGTACTGAGGACGTGTGATCGGGATCATGCAGCCGTGACGCACCTTGGGCGGGAAGCTGTACTTGTCCCAGTCACTGAAGAAGGTGTACCCGGAGATCTGATACCATGGTCCCGTCAGATCCGCAGCCACAGACAGACCGTAAGACACGCCCGGATACTGTTCGTAATAGAGATACCAGGCCTGACCGTTGGGCGACGGAATCAAGGCGGGCGCCTCACGAAAATTGGGACTGATCGGCGGCGAGGGCTCGCTGTACGGGCCAAACAGAGACGGGGCGCTGCTGATGCGAATGGTCTTGCCTGTGACCCAGTCCAGCGTGGGATAGCGTTCATCCTTGATGATCGTGTAAAAACGATCCCCCTGCTTTCGAATGATCACATCAATCGTGGCCATGTCCCACGGGAACAGACGTCTGGGGAAATCGGAGAAGGTCTTGAGATCTTTGGAGGTCAGATACAGGGTGCGCTGGCTGGCCCAGTAGCGTTCCGGGTCTTCGGGCGTGCCGTGCTCATGAGGCGTGTGCCAGGTCAGCACATACTGAGACGACGAGGCATCATAGAAAAGCTTGGGCGCCCCAATACGCTGGAGGGCCTGTGCGTAGCCGGGTGTCTGCTTCAGGTTAGGTGTGACATCGCTGTAACGTGCCCAATGAATCAGATCGTCCGACACCCATAGATTGATGTCCGGAGCCGAATCATTGCGGTTGCCCGCCAGGTAATAGCGCCCGTCATGGCCTTTCACTATGTCCGGGTGTCCCCGGTAGTCGTTTGTGACACGTCGGCCCTGATTCAAGGCCGTCCAGTGCAGACCGTCGAGACTCACGGAATAGTACAGCCGTCCGTAATCACTGTGTGTCATGTGGGCAAACAGGTATGCTTCATGTACGGGCGCACGCCCCATCGCCTGCCCCGGCGGATCAGGCTGACCGGCCAGGGCTACGGAAGCGAGCCACAGGATGGCCAGGTGACACATCGAGACAACCCTGTGACTCGTCCGCATACTCATTGTTTTCATGGGTCTTTCTCCCCACACAACTCGGGCTTACTGATCCTCTTGTTCCTGGATCACGATCAGGCCCACGTCGATGCACTGACCGCCGCGTGTCTGGTGACAGTGTACCGCCACGGTATTGCTGCCCGGCCTGATCGCCTTGAGGGCCTCGTCACTGAGTGTCAGGAGGCTGTAGCCGCCCACATAACCGGTGACCTTCTTGACGAGTTGGCCGTTGATGTACACCTCGGCATCTTCGTCATGGTGAATGCTCAGACCCACCTGGCCCTCGGTGGGCAGGCGGTCGACGGTCACGGTCCGCCTGATCCAGATATCAGGCGTGTCCCAGGTCGTGCCGATCACGGCACCCGGCGTGCCATTGGTCCCGAACCCGCCGGGCCCGCTCTTCCAGGCGCTGTCGTCAAAGTCGGCCTTTAGCCAACTGTCTGCAGGCTTTGTCGTGGTATACTTCCACATCTGAGGCTTGAACTGACTGGTCTGAACCAGGGTCGTGACCTTGGGCGGCGCCAGGTACAGTCTGTGGGCTGCAGCGGCAATCCTTTCCAGATCCATCTTGACCACCTTGCGGTCATAGGTCAGGAGCCCGTTGACTTCGACCTCCACATCCGACGTCTGCGTGTACACGGCAGCGGACAGGCCCTGCCCGATCAAGGGACGCATCTTGGTCATCAGGTCCACATACGCATCGGTCAGGGCCTCTTTTGTTTCGAATGACACGTAGCCCCAGTTCCTTTCACCCTGCCAGGTGTGGCCCTTGACGGGCATGCCGAGTCCCCCGAATTCGCCCAGCACCACCACGCGTTCTTTCTCCACGGGACGCATGCCCGGGCCGGGATAGTTGTGCATGTCCGACACATCACCGCTGCCGCGATCCGTCCAGCCGCTGGCCTCGTTCACCGGCCGTGTGGGGTCATACTCCTGAATCCACTTGACCACCTTGGGCGTGTCGAATTGGCCCCAGCCCTCGTTATACGGCACCCACATCACGATGCAGGGGAAGTTGTGCAGGGCGTCGATCATGGCCTTGAGTTCCCTGTAGAAATTGGCCTTGCTCTCGTCGTTACGCGGCGAATCCCCGGCGGGCATGTCCTGCCACACCAGCAGGCCCAATTTATCACACCAGTAGTACCAACGAGCACTTTCGTATTTCACGTGCTTGCGTGCCATGTTCATACCCAGCTTCTTGGTCATGGCCACGTCATACTGGATGGCCTCATCTGTGGCAGGTGTGTACAGACCGTCCGGCCACCAGCCCTGATCCAGAGGACCATACTGAAAGAGCACCTCGTGGTTGAGCTTCAAACGGAGAATACCGTCTTTGTCGGGCGACACCTCGATCTTGCGCATGCCGAAGTAGCTGGTCACGGTATCCACAGGGCGGTCGTTTTGCCACAGCGTGACCTTCAGGTCATACAGGTGAGGGGCATCCGGCGACCACAACCTGGCCTCAGGAATACGCAAGTCAATGGTCTGACCGGTCGGACCGGTTTCACGGGCCACAACCAGGCCCTCATCCAAAGCCTTGATCTCGACCGAGGTGGTGGTACTGGCCTGAACGGACACCCTCACGAGACTGCGGTCAATATCCGGGACGATCTTGATGGATTCGATATGGGTCGCGGGCACGACCTCCAGCCACACGGTCTGCCAGATGCCGGTCACGGCTGTATACATGATGCCGCCCGGCTTAAGGACCTGCTTGCCATGGGGCTGATAGCCCGTGTCTGTGGGATCGAAGACAGCCAGCACGAGGGTGTTCTTGCCGGATGTCACGTAGTCCGTGACGTCAAAGCTGAACGGATCGTAGCCGCCTGTATGGTCACCGACCTTCCTGCCGTTGAGCCACAGGGTACACTGCCAGTCCACCGCGCCGAAATGCAGGAGCACACGCTCACCGATCTTGACGGCCGGTCTCTCAAAGGTTCGGTGATACCAAAGACGCTGCTCCGGCAGCACCGGCTTTTTCACGCCGCTCAAGACGGATTCCACGGCAAACGGCACCAGGATTTCACCGTCCCATTGCTGGGGCTGATCCGCATCCTTGGCCACAATCGCATAATCCCACAGACCGTTGAGGTTGGTCCAATGGGCACGTACCATCTGGGGACGAGGGTATTCGGGCCAGACCTGATCGGGCGACACGTCCCCGGTCCAGGGTGTGGTCAAGGGGCCTTCGGCCGGTTTCCAGTCCGCGGCATGGGCCATGCCGCCAGCCAACAATATGAGTATCCACAGGATTAGATTTTTGTGCTTCATAACGTTTTCCTTTTGTCTCTAAATGCCGGATGTATTAAGAACTGTGAACCAATTAACCGTGAACCAACACCGAAGTGTCCCGTCTATTTCACTTTCCATTCCAGGATACCACCTGAAACATCAGCCTGCAACTGTACGGAAATTCTCAGGGCCGTGGTTTTGACCGGTGTAAATGACACAGTGTTCCAGGCGTCCCGTCTGACCGTGAATTCATCGGCCTGCTGAACCGGCTGCCACGTGCCGTTTTGAAGGGATGCGAGTGACCAGGACTGGGGCACGCGGCACTGGCCCTGACCCGTGTCATCAAACCAGTACACAGAGACCTCAGACACAGATCGAGATGTGTCAAAATCATACTGCACCCACTCCCGGGTACCCCGGTGATCCCACCAGGTAAAGCGAGGGATAGTCTGATCGTTGGAGTGACTGGGCGTCATCTGGTCACACAGGGCACTCAACTGGTCAAAGACGTGCGAAGCCCGCGTTGTGTACAGAGGCGGCTCAGGCACCCTGGGCGCCTGCCATTCATGGGCATCAGGACCCGAACCGATCACGGGAAAGGCGCTGATGCGCAGACGCGCCGCACCCATGGGCACCAGTGTCACGGTCCTCACCGGTTGGTCGGATTTCACGGGGCTGTCCTGCAGCACATCGCACAGGCCGTACTGATCGAAGGTCCAGTTGGGAATGTTACGCACCTGAGCCTCCAGAGTCACCGGCACTGCCTCCGGCGCAAAGGGGAAATCGTCGGCAGGCCAGGCGCGGCGCTCGACCTTGAACGATGTTTCCAGCCTGGCCTCATCCAACACCAGTCCCACATTCCACGGGGAATCCGGATGGATTTCAAAAGACGGCCACTCGGCCCGGTTCACACCCTGCTGCCACTTGGAATCGCCGATGGCGGTTTCCATGCTGTCAAACTTGACCAGGCGTTCGGTGATCTTCAAAGAAAAGGTCAGGGGACCGTAATTGACACTGGCACTGTCGTGATTCCTGGCCCAGCGGCGCACTCGAATCTGCATGGGCAGATCCAGTGTCACAGTGTCATTGTCTGCCCAGACGCGATTGATTCTGAGGTACTGCCCCGGCTGGGCAGCCACTTTATGAGCCTGCCCATTGATCTTGAGGGCCGGCGCGTCACACCAGCCAGGTACGCGCAGGTACAGAGGAAACGTCACGGTCTTGTCCGTCTTGACGGTGAGTCGCACCTGTTCTTCAAAGGGATAATGCGTGTCTTCCTGAATGGTCACCTCTGTGCCGTTGCCCACTCTGGCCGTCACAGACCCTGCACTGTACAGGGCCGCACACAGGCCATTGTCCGGGGACGCCAGCCACAGATGCTTGGCGTAGTAGGGCCAGCCGTGGGAGTGGTTGTGCTGACAGCAGCGCGAACTGAACGGATTCATCATCATGAAGGGGCCGCCGTTGTCCACGCCGGGCTTGTGATTCTTCTGATCGCTGATCGCCTGATTCGGCGCTGTCAGGTAGCGCAGTGACTTGAAGTCCGGCATGACTGCAGCAGGATACGTATTGAAGGCCACCTCTTCACAGTGATCCGCCCAGAACGAATCCCCACTGATACACAGCAGCAGTTCGTCGGAGAGCATCTGCTCGACCATGCCACACGTCTCGATGCATTGACGCGGATCATCAAAGCCTGCGCGGCAGTTTTCATCCCCGCCGAACATGCCGCCAGGCACCTGGCCGTAACGCTTGCGCACCTCGTGAAAATTGGCATAGGCCGCACGCAGGTCCGCGGGATTGTGACTCTGGAGATAAAACGTGGCAGGCTCGCCAAAGGCCTGGGCAATATTGACATTGTGCCAGTTGGGCAGATTGTCGGTCAAACGCCAGTTGGCCGTGTTGCGATGGATCTTTTCGGCCACGTCCAGGAGCCAGGCGTCCCCCGTGCGGTTGTACAGCCAGTAGATGCTGTAGAGGTTGTCCCCACCGCGCATGTGCTGCCAGTAGTGGGTCAGCATCTTCTCGTCCGGCACGGTGGACTGGTACTTGAAGTAGCGAGACATGAGGGTCAGGACGCGCGCGTCACCGGTGAACTCGTAGTACGACTGCAGGCAGAACAGCATGATCATGTTGGCCCAGTAGTCGCGCGATCCGTCATCTGAAAACCGCTGATCCGGGCCGAAATCACCATTGGCCCGCTGACTGTTCAGGGCCCCCTCAATCCAGATTCGGGTCTCTGCGATCATGTCCGCATCGGCCAGGATATACCCGATGTCCCCATAGCCCTTGAGCCAGTACGGCAGTTCCTCCCAGCCCCACCGGCCCTTGCCATCTTGGCTGAGCCAGGCATTGCCGTCCTTCTGCAGCCAGGCACTGATACGCCCCAGATTGCCGGTCAAGCCGTTCTTCTGGCGTACCAGATATTCCCGCACCCACCCTTGAGGTGTGATGGCCCCGGTGGGTAACTGAATCCACTGACTGGGCATCAGCGGCGATCGATTGCCCACATAATGGGCATTGGTCCGGTCTGTATCCGGCCGGTCGACCACGGTCACCTGGGCCGAGGCCAGGACCGCAAGACTCAGGGTACATAAAACAACTCGCCCTTTGTTTTTATTCATCATGTCACCTGTTATAAACCCTATGCAGTACGAGACAGATCTCGTTCGTTGAACTGAAACCCAAAAACAAGAAACCAGAATACTACTCAAGAATCAATCTGGGATTGCCAAACACACACCAGTCTGCAAAGGTGTCGACCCGATCGGTTCTGCTGTGACTGTCTGTCGTGACCAGCGTTAAAAACTGGCTTTCCGGGGGGATGGGGACACTGATGTGCTGCGTCTGACCCACACGAATGCTTCGACGAGACCACACGAGGCGGCCGTCGATCAAGACCCACATATCGGCGTCGGCCAGATGCGGTGCATTGGTCTCTTCACTGATGCCCACCACAGATTCAAAACGCTGTATGGCCCGATGGGATACCAGGCCATGGCCGATGGCACCCAAGTCAAAGGTCAGCCCCAGATTGGCATGCATAAAGATGCCGGGGCGGCCTTCGCGACCATAGGCCAAACCATTCAAGATCAGCCCCCGTGACTGGCCAGCCACAGGACCCTTGAAGGTCATCGAACAGCCCAGGATCTCGGAGAAGAAGATGTTGCATGTGTCAGGGCACTCTTCAAACAGGTGTCCTTCTGATGTTACAATGACAGGGCCCAGCTCGCCATCCGGCACAAAGACCCCATCCACGCAGGCCAGAGTCGGCACCTTGTGGTACTGATAATCACCGAGACGATCACGGGCAAGTGACTTAATGGGCCCGAATCCACCGGTCAGCGGATTGAGTTCACAGCCCAGCCTGCCGGTCCCGAATCCATTGCCTCCGGACACCAGGTCTGCCAGATCCACGGTCCTCTCCCCTCGCCAGATGATACCTGTGAGAGAGTCAATCCCGCGTGCAAAGAGTTGGCTCACAAAAGGCTGGCGCCTGACAGAGCGACCCTTGTCTGAAATCTGTACAGCTTCTTTTTGCCTCACCACCGGCAAGGTTGTTGTCTGAGCCGGCTTCTCAGTGTGGACCTCGACCTCACCCTTGATCACAAACAGTTGGGTGTCACGGTGATTGGCCAGGACACCAAACTCCGTGCCCAAATCCACCAGGTCGGCATGGGCCGTCTTGACCTGAAAGCCCTTGCCGGACTCATCCACGCGCACAAACACACGGCCCTGGCTCAAACGCAGTGCCGTATCGGACAGGATTTCAAAGCTGCAGGGACCCTCCAGCACGGCATCCACGCCCCGGTCAAATCGAATATGGGCCAGACCGTGCTTCAACCGCTGCCGCCCCTGCCCCAGATGCAGGCGTTGACCAGACTGGGTGGGAAAGCTCCTGGACGCGGAGACATTCAAGGCATCCACCAGTGTGGCCACTTCCGGCCCCAGGGGCCCCGTAGAAAAGAGGAACCACAACGCGATCACCAACACCGCCGCCGCGGACAGCAGAGCCGCTGTCCACACACGCCATAGGCGAAGCACCCGCCCGGGCCCGGCTGAGACAAACGGGGCTGCCACGTCCGGGCGGTGGCCCATCAAATCATACAGATCCGTGTACAGACCCAGGCACTCAATGTAATACTGGCGTGCTTCAGAACTATGTCGAAGACTCTTTTCAAGCAGATGCGTCCCTGCAGCATCCAGTTCACCAGACACAGAACAGGCCACGAGACCTCTGAGTTTGAGTTTGTCTTTTTCAGTCAAGATACTCACCCCAGGACCCCCTGCTCGAACAGCCTGCGACGAATGCATCGAAGCAGCAGACCCATGATTCGTGTTTCATTTCTATACACACGTTTTACGGACACGCCCAGACTCCGGGCCAGGTATTTAGGCGTATACTCCTGCTGAAAGCGCAGATTCAGATGCCTGCGGTCAGAGGCATTCAGTTTGGCCAGACAGTGGCGCAGGGCAAAGGCTCGGTCCTCGACCCTGTCATACGTATAATCCGAGGCCACAAGCTCCAACAGGTCGTCCGGTAAAAACACGTTTTTCTGCCGTGATTTCTGCTTGCGGAAGCTCATGGCCTGAAATTTGGCAATGGTCACAGCCCAGGCCACAAAGTCCGTGCCTGGCTCAAATGTATGAAACCTCTCCCACAACACGCGCGACGTCTCCTGCATCACGTCCTGCGCATCATTCCAGTTTGGAATCATGCTCAGGATGAAATGAAAGATCGCACGGTTATTTGGCGTAAAAAGCGCCAAAAATGTCTGCGGATCTGTTGATTCATTGGGTTTCAACGGCGTCATGCTTCACCATCTGATTTCAATCACGATTTACTAGTAATAGAACATAGGGTCTGATTTTCCCACAAAATCAGTTTTTCTGCAAAACAAACTCTTTAACCCCCCGATCCCTGCCCCCCGATCCCTGACCCCCGACCCCTGGCTGACCCCCGACCCCTGACTGACCCCCGACCCCTGGCTGACCCCCGACCCCTGACCCCTGATCCCTGATCCAGACACTTGCATCTCACGCTCAATCCTATACAATGTCAAACCGTAAGACTGAATCAGATTTAATGTCGGCCCAGGTAACATTTATAAAGACAAAGGTACACACGGATGGAATCTTCTTATACCCAGACATTCTTTGAACGCGGTCGCGAGTTTTTACAGGTGGACACCCCCATTATCTGCGGCGCCATGACCTGGGTCAGCGACCCCCAGCTCGTGTCGGCCGTGGCCAATGCCGGAGCATTCGCGCTGCTGGCAGGCGGCAATACACCTGTGGACATCCTGGAAAGGCAGATCAAGGAAACCCAGGAGCTCACGGACAAACCCTTCGGCATCAACCTGATCACCATTGCCCCGCTGTATAAAGATCACCTGGAACTGGTGCGCAAACACAACCTCCCGTTCGTGGTCTTTGCAGGCAGTTTCCCTCGAAAAACTGAAGTCCTCAAGGCCAAGGCCACGGGTGCCAAGGTCCTGTGTTTTGCGTCCACCATGTCCATTGCCAACCGCATGCTCAGCTATGGCGCGGATGCCCTGATCCTGGAGGGCATGGAGGCAGGCGGGCACGTGGGTCATGTCAGCCTGATGATCCTGCTGCAGCAGGTCCTGTTCAAGATCAGAGACGTGCCCATCTTCGTAGCAGGCGGTATTGGCACGGGTCAGATGTGCGCCCATCTGTTTCTCATGGGTGCAGCCGGTGTGCAACTGGGCACCGCCTTTGCCGTGTCAGACGAGTGCACGGCCCACCCGAACTTCAAAAAGCGATTCATCCAGGCCAAGGCCAGAGAGGCCATTTCCACACCGGAATTTGACAGCCGTCTCCATGTGGTGGCAGTGCGTGCCCTGCGCAACAAGGGCTACGAAGACTTCAATGCACTCCAGCTCGAACTCATGGAAGCCCTCGACAACGGCACGCTGGCCCAGGCAGACGTGCAGATGCGCGTGGAGGAATTCTGGATGGGCAAGCTCAGGTCCGCGGTGATCGACGGCGACATTGAGCACGGCTCACTCATGGCCGGTCAGTCCGTGGGTCTGATCCACGAGATGAAACCTGTCAAGGCCATCATCCAGGACCTGCTCACGGACATGGAAGCCGAATTCAGCCGGGTGGCAAAACAGCTCAAGGCTTAACAATCGCCTCAACGGACGCCACTGCCACAGGCGGACACTGACCGGTCTGGGTCCAGATCTCGTAGAGGCGTTTGCCCCAGTCATTGGTGGTATTGTCTTCAGCCAGAAACTTGATGTACTCCCAGGATACGGACTGCATCATGAGCTGAGCACGGACCTTGGTACACCCTGCCGGAAGCTTGTATTGCTTCTCATCCCAGTATTGACCGTCCTGATACTCGACCCCCACAGGTTGCGACAGGTGTGCCTTGAACGCACTGTTTTTGAAACCCCTGGGAGGAATACGATTGTCCTTCAGGATCACATCGTTGAGTGCAAAGTAAAACGACTTGCCGGGTTGTTTGCCGTACTTCTTGGCCTGAGCCTCGGTCATGCCGGGCGAGCATTCATACACGGTCGTGCCCTCCGGATCGAGCAGCGTGGGCACCGTCACGGCCTCACCGAGAATGGTATCGCTTTTCTGACCATAGCCGCCAATTTCTTGAATCACCTTGCCTGCACTGTCATAGAACACGGCATTGATCCAGGTGCGGCGGCCTTCAATATAACCGGTGGGCAATTTGTGGCCCGTCTCATTGGTGATTCGGAGTGTCACCGTGTCGGGCTCGGTCCTGGTGAGGGTGAGTGTGGCGGCCTTCTTGAGCAAATCCCGAGTGCGCTCCTTGGCCAGGTCAAAGGCCTTCTTGTCCATGCCCTCGCCCTTCCACGCCATCCAGGTGGCATCCTGAACCCACAAAGAGCTGCCCACCGGCCCATGCACCACAAAATGGTCCCGTCTCGCACTGCCAAAGCGGGACGCCTGGCCGCCGCCCGGCACGGCCGGGTAGTGACACGACTGACAAGTACCCTCTGCGCCCTGCTTGGCATAATCACTGAGCAGCCACTCACTGTAGGTCCGCTCGATGTGACTGTACTCAGGCACAGGCACGGTATTGACGTCAGCACCCAGTAACGGATTGGATATATTGTGACAGTTGGCACAGAGCTCACTGGACGCGTGGTACTCCGATTTCTGTGTCCTGTGGGGCATCGCGCCCTTGGCGTCACCATACGGGCCGCGTACGACATTGGCCGTATCGGCTACCATCATGGCATTGCCGGGACTGGGCGGTGTCTGCTTGGCCAGTTTCTTGGCTTCGGCAGACATGGGATCCACCAGACGATGGCACACATCGCAGCTCACGCCCTGCCTGTCCTCTGCATTGAGCGCAGAGCCGTCACCTGGTGTAGAACGTCCCTCGAGCCAGCCACGTGGTGCATGACAGCGCAGACAGAATTCACCCACACCGGGGATATCCTGATTGGCAATGGCCAGAGAGGCCAGAAATACCGGGTCACGCATGGCCTGGGCCATCATGCCGCCCTGCCATGACAACAGGGGATCAGCCGCCCCGTTCGGAGTCTTGCCGTGACACATGCTGCACTGCGAAACCTTGGCAAACTCAATCCCGCCCTCCTCAGGCTGCATACCCGGCATAAAGACCTCGGCCTGCCCTGAAGCTGAAAACCACACCATGACAAGACAACAACCCACCACTACCCGACTCACATATCGCATCACACTAAACTCCACTAAGATCAAGGGTTTTTGCATGTATTATGTACAAGGTTCTGTCGAAAAACTCCGTCGTCGGCCCGAGAGCGAGTCATTTTTTCGTCTGGCAAAGACGGCGAAGCAGGTCCCCTGGGGATCGATGCAACCGGATGCAGCCAGGCGGAAAAAGGGCCGCTCGAAGCCAGATCGAGTTTTCCGACAGAGCCTGGATTCAACACACCTCTGACTCTAAGGCAGATACCCTCCCAAGTCAAGAGAAGAGGGCCACAAGGAGCAAGCCAAATAAAAAAGGCGACTCATGCGGAATTCACATGAGTCGCCTTTGAAAGCTGATAAGTTGCGGGGCTATTTTGCTGCGGGAAGGAAGAACGCGTCGAACAAGCTCGCCCCCTGGGGATCTTCAACTTGGAGAGATGAGGTTGACTGAGCACACGCAGGCAGACGCAGTCTGGCTCAAACGTCGTAGATCCCTAAGGGGGCGGCCTCACGAACAAGTCAAACCCCATGCCCCCACCGCCAGCCCCATGGGATCTTCGACATCGGCAATGCATCTGTGTTATCTGCTGAAAGAGTGTTTTTTTTACAGCGAATCCGTGTAACCCGTGTAATCCATGCCAAAATTAGCTCAAAGTACATACCCCTGGTTCATCCAGTAATGCCAGTCAGCCACGGCTTATTTTGTATTCCTGTCCGTATTGGAGATGGGTTTCAACTGGGACAGAGGCACGGCAAGACCGGGTCTTTCCCATTGCATCATGACAAACATCTCGTGCCGACAGGTATCCTGGGAGGCCATGTGCCGTGGCCTCCCTGGCCAGAGGCGACTTCGCCTATTCCTCCGGCCAGATCTTCAGGATCGACGGCGGGCTGACCGTACCCAGGTTGTGACCCGCGTGATTATACTACTTCCGCTTCAAATTTGCCCTAAAGAGCCGTGTAGACGGGTCGGTTTTATTGCGAAAGGAGTATAGCCTCGCTCTTGACATTTCAGGAAAATTAATCAGAGCCATCGATTCCTGGAACTCTGCCCCATAAAAAAAACCGCGTAGTTGGGTTAACCACGCGGGTGATATCAATTGGCTATGGGATTTTTCTTGAAGAGTCTAATACGCTGGCTTGGCCAATCCCTTATCAAGCAGTTCTTGATTGAGGTATAGACCTTCAGAACCAATCCGTTCATATGAGCTGACACCGGGCAAATAGAAGATATCCGCCTGATACCGGGCGTATTTATCGTATGAATGGGTACACACCACAATGTGGGGTGATGCCTTGAGCACACGTCTCACGTATCGTCTTGCCTTTTCGCCTTGCGCGGTGCCAAGTTCGGTCGTATCAATTTTATGAAACCGAAGCTTTTCACGAATGAATGTATCGAAGCCGCAATCAATAATGGCCCAGATTGTGTCGCCGTCAATCACAGACTCCACTTGGGCCGGGTAGGTATACGACGCTTTACCGATCTGCGGTATAGGCAGATTCAATACTAGCCCCCTTAATTCTCCACGAAGTCAGTGAATAGGGCTACAATCCTCTATTCTAGTTTGAATTGAGCAGTTCCTAAACGCACACGACTGATTCGTGGATTTCAACCCTCCTCCCAAATCAGAGTTTCTGTAACTTTGAAATATCCTAGCGGTGGTTCGCCCCCCCCCAAAACTACACCAGCAGGTGCGATCTCCTCCGGTAGAAACATTATCCGCATTGGACCATCAAATTCTTGGATCAGTTCATACTCCCCTTCTTTGAGACGTTTAAATTCCCCTTCTACAGAAAAGTCCTCTAATGCTGCTGCCCCACCGCTAATGTCGTTGACTAATTGCTCTGACAAAATATATTTCATTGCGGAAGCCATTCGTGTGTCACGAATTATGAAATAACGGTTATCTGCTCGATAGTCCAACTTTGCACGAAATGGATCTAACACTTCACCAATTGACACATCGGTGGTCTCCTCCTTAACGGAGTCTATGATTTCAAACACAAGCCGTTCTATTTTCTTTGCCTTTACACCTATCCCTACTTTATCTACTCCAAACAAACTGGCCAACAATCCTACTGACGCCTGACTACTTCTAACGATCTTCCCAGATGCTTCTTTACCTTTTGTTGTTTTGACTTCTAAATAATCCACAATGTACCGTCGTCCCTTGTCGTCAATTCGGAATACCGTACCCGGGGGATCAAGCGTAGTTGGCTTAGGATAAAACTGCCAACCTGGATCAAGAATTTCTGCAGGGATTTTGTTCTTCTTACCCATGGAGCTTCTCCTGTTGAATATAATTATCACTATCGTCGTCGCGATACAAATCGATAAGAATGCTATGATCATTATATGTGGTTCTAGCTTGCTCAATGGACTTATCCTTCATCAACAAGATGAAAACACACGTGCGATTGCCAAGATGCGTACACAATTGAACAAGTTCAACAAGAAGCAGCAAGGCCACCAAATCAACTGGATTATAGCTTGACCTAGCGGCAAACCGCTTTAGTTATAATTCGAACCTGCCACAGCGACTTATCTCATTATCTTTGATTGTCCCCTTGATGATTATAGCACTTGATTTTTTCATTTCCAGCTTAGGCTTAGCAGTAGGCACATTGCTTTTAATTCCAATACAGACTCACCATGTGGATTTGAAATAGTGTCGCCACTGAACTACAAACCATTCATCCGTGGATATGACACTAGGGTCATCTGCTGATCGCCTGATGTCCCACGCAAGTTCATCAAGGCCACTTAACACTCTCATCTTAACCTTTTGATAGCGATCTGTATTATTTTTACTATCTTTATGTAGGACCTCCAGCCCCTTGTTCATTATCCGCAATATACATGCACGAAGGCATGGTGAATTAGGAAGAATCACTTTTTCCTCAAATCCAAAGTATGCCCCATTAGGCTTGTTCTCAGTATGAAACGTACCTAGTAGCTTCCTACTAGAGCAAGCAATCGTATAAATATCTTTCCCCGCAAATAGATGTATATTTTGTTCATCTACTAATGATATTTTCACAGGAACACGGTCGTGTTCTCCACAATTATCGCATCGAAAAGTCGAAGGCTTTGTCGGGGCTTCACCATTAGTACCAGCAACACAAACACAACACCGAGTCCCATGCCCATAATATACGAATATATCCACGTAATCTTCATGAGTACCTGAAATACCATCCTCTACGTTATCCCGTGTAACATTTTTTCCCGCCAATTTAACGAAGTATCGATCCGCGTGTTCAACAGAAGCTACATCTTTAAAAGCATCCAGCCATCGACTCAAAACCTGTAGTTGCTTTCCTTCTTCAGCTTGCACCATAAATGTCGTCTTCATCTTTGTCTCCAAAATCTTTCACATAGAGCACTGCAACTACTTTACCCTTTTGCAATCCGGTCAAACCGAGCTGCGTCGAGAATCTCCTGAAAATAGGCGGTTAGCGTAGCGTCCGTTAGCACATCTTTAAGTGCTATTTCATCACCTTCAAGAGTCGACACTTTTGTATTTTCTCCATCAGGGCTGCTTTCCATCCATCGTTTTATAAACGCTCTAAATTCTTCATCAGCGCAGGGACTCTTTACATTCCCAACATTTCGCCCACATATCATTTCCCTTATCTTCTTTGAAAGCAGTTGAATATTTCGAATCTTGTCCTTTTCATCTTTCCAGGTTCTTTTTGCCGTAAAGTCGTGCAGGAGTCCACTTTCAAGCATCTCTTGGATATCCTCGCGTTCCGACTGCCCACTGAACATGATTCTAAATGCACTTCTATATTTGTCTTTTATCTCTTCAAGAAATCCGATACCCCATTTCCTATCTGCATTTTTTTCACCATCACCTTTGTTTACTTGGTCACATACAACAACTCGAAGTTTGTATCCCTCTTTTGCGGCTAAATCAATTTCTCTTCTAGCATCTTTCTTGCTTTGTGCCGGCCGGACTGATATGTTACCAGCCCCCTCAAGACCTTTTCTTATTGTTTTTTCACATGCATCACGAACAGTTTCTTCATCTTCCAATATCAGCACTAACCATTTCTCAGATCCTCCATGATTTTCTTTATTCATCTTTTGATCCTTTCATCAATGGATATCTTGATGATATCTAAGTTTTACTATTTCCTTCGACTGGCATCTTCGATAATCGGAATACTTGCCTGAAAAACATTCAACCCTTTTTCTTCTCGGTATATAGCATCACCTCCTACTCTCCGAAGGTGCTTGCGTACTATATACAATCCCATTCCACGACGATCACCATCTTTGGAGCTAACACCATCTTCAAATATCTCTTCTCGCATTTCTGGCGGAACAATAGGTGGCGGACTATTAACCTCTACAATTATTTCTTTTGCCGTTTTTGTTGCCGAAATAATAATAGATACATCCCTATAAGGACCTGCAGATCTAGCCTCTATGGCGTTCCACACATAGTTCTTTAGCGTTATATAGAGCAGTGCAGGTTCGATGCAAGCAATCATATCATCCGGAATACCTATCTGTATATTCTCTGTCTTTGTTTTGCTCCCAAGAAGCCGCATAACTCTTAAAGCGTAAGCATGTATATTAACATCTGCAGGATTGGCTTTTTCCAACAGCCCCCCAAATACTGATCTAGTAAATGCATCCGTATCTTTAATGTGTTGAACAGCTACATCAAACGAGGCAATCTCACACATAAACTCCAAGATTACACGAATCTCATCCTCAGGCAATCTAGCGATATCACTTAGACAAGTGACTTCGCTGGGATTTACACCTGATGCTGCAAGCATAAACCATATATCGCGATGAACATCTATCTCTTGGTTGTTGCAGATAGTCTTCTTATACGCTTTTTCCAATTCCAACCTATCTTCAGATGACATGGCCTTTCTTGATGTATTATACTTAATGACCTTTCGATACCACTGCCTTATTAGCTGTTTAATAGCTTGTTTGTTTATTATATTGACCAGCTTATCGAGGTCATTGAAAGCTTTGGCAACAAAAGATCGAACTGTATGAGCATGTTGTGGAAAACTCTCAAAAGCGAATGACATCTCATGCATGAGCTCACGTACACGGGTAGCGATCATAATATCTGCATATTGTTCTGCAACCTTCATTGCGTTTATCAAGAATCCTAGCATCTCCCCAACACAATTACAGAGGTCGAATTCCAACTCTCGTGGTAGAAGTGTCGACCCCGGAGCCGACCTCTCCCAATCTTCGGGACTCCCAGTGCATGTGACAATAATGTATGATGTAAACGGAATGTCAACAAGGATTATTCTTTCACAAGGCCCAAAGACTTCGAAAATCGACGCTACCTGGATGTCTGAAGTGGTTTCAGGACGAATGTACTCTTGTGTCTTCTTTGCACTATTAAATACGCTCATGACATCATTATGATACTCTTCTGACTCCCTAAGATTTTGACTTCTTTCAAGAGTAAATAACATTTCCCTCTTTTCAAAATACTGTTCAACACCTTGACGAGAGCGATAAACACTGTCAAGTATACCAAGCTCCTTCGCAACAATTTGTTCCCGCCCTTCTCTGTTTTCTGTAGCTGCTGCACAAACGAATTGTTGTTTGATGGCAAAATTTGTTTTGATATCGTGTCGAATGATATATGCCTTGGTTGCATGAAACGCTCTCCCTAATCCTTCAATAGCTACCTGAAGCATGCCATCAATAACCTGCGAAGATGCATTTTGTAAGTTTTGCACTGAACCAGTAAGGTGTGTAGCAAATAGCTCGACTTCTTTTGCGGCTTTGGTCATTATGTATAGCACTTCAGTTTCGAGCGTTCTATCTATAACTGTTTCACGGATAAAACTGATTTCCTGCTCAGGCTTAGCATGGGGAGGAGTAAGAGAAGGAAGGCCAAGAACCAGGGAAGCAGAGAGTTCGAAGTGCCTATACATTTGCATTTTGCCTGCTGGAGAATGACTAAAGCCTACCTGTACTCTTTCCGCTACATTGTTTCGCTCGTTAGTATCTGCTTCCAAATACACTTTCACCAAGCGTAAACACGGACATAGTTGACAAGGGCTTTTCTGTGTTGGGCTATTGAAATGATGGTAGCAATATCCAACACATGCTGTCGGTGAGCTTTTTACCTCTGCAAGCCTATTGAAGTACTCATTGAGGCGAATGTTCCATGATCGCATAAGGTTGTTTGCCCACAAAACCCTAAAGCCGCATTTCTCAAAATGCTCGGCATATACATCACTTTCTGGTTTCCATTCTTTTATTTTGGCAATAAAACTACTATCAGGCGGCTCTAAATTACTTAAGCCAATAGGACCTTTGTCCGCAGCACATAGCTTTTCTTCAGTTTGTAAGCGTTGCCGCAAGACCGCGGTAGTTGCCACGTCCCTTAGATGATTAGTAACTACGTGCATTCCCGCTATGTCAGGATTTCGCATTTCCGTAAATACATATATGCTACGAGGTTTCTCTCGGTATTCATCTTTAAGAGTAACTACGACAGGATTAATCGCCCCCTCAACTATTGGCTTATCTACAGAAACATAGAACTTAACTTTAATTGGACGCATTGAGGAAGGAACCAGTTCATTACAGGTTGTTTGAACTTGGCCACAAAACTCAGATAAATCTTTAGCACGAAGTAGTTCCTGGTACCCAGCTGTATACGTTAACATAGCTAACACACTTTCCCCCTCAGCTCGCAATATATCAAGGTAATATGTAGAAGATGGTAAAATAGAATATCGCTGCTTGTGATAAAAGACAGAGACTATTGCACCTACTTCATCGCTCCTTGTCCGTTTCAATGTGAACGAGAAGACTGTCTTAACAACCTTGGTCTCCGAAAGTGGAAGTATTGTTGAGGTGTCTATGTTCCTTAACAAGGCAAATTGCGTTTCGAGTCCTTCTTCTGTAAACTTTACTAACTCCATCGGCATTAGCACTTGTTCATCGTCTGCTGGATCATCCATCTCAAAGCCAGCTCTATACAGAACCCTAAATGTAGTTTTCCCTTTCTCATCAACTTTTGGAATTGAAACAAGACCATAATCTGCGCGATAAAGCCTCATACCGCGAGCCAATATGGATCGATATGCCGACTCTTTGCTGATACTACTTAGCCAGGATGTGCCAACGGATGATAAAAATGAAACATCAAGTGGCCGGTATTCCTGCAGAATAAGGCAATGAGTCAATATTCCTGATAAGCCCAACGCTAAAAATACTATGTCACTTTTTTGGAGGGGATAATTATTAAGCTGCAACCCAGGAAGAATATGGTCTATTACATATGGCCCGACCAAGGCAATTCCCAAGAGAGCGAGAGCTACACAGTAACGATGTTTACGCGGATTAGGCAAATAATGTACTACAGTAATAATAATAAGGAAGAATAATGGACTTACAATTCCACCAGTGATCGCAATATTAAATCCCCAAAGTGAAATTGCAATAATCCAAAAAGCTATTGGCCTACCTCTATAGACAGTCACTTGCTCAATGGACCGCAAATACTCTACAAGTAGACAGCCAATGGCTTCGATGAGCAAGCATACCGACATTATCCAAGCAATTGCGCCGGGCACTCTCTCAGTTCCTTGTGCAATCACTAAATAGGATATGCACAATATAGCCAAGGGGGCGTCAGGCTGAGACAGTATGCGCCAAATAACCTGTCTATTACTACTTTTGCTCATCATTTAATGCTCTCAATTCAGACCATATACAAATTGTTTCACAGCCTGACAAACCATTTTCGGAGTGACGGAAGTCATACAAGTGTTGTTTTCTGCACATCTATTGACAGTACACCCTATCAGATTACAACCAACATTCACCCAAACAGGGTATTCATATTCAAAACTAAAATTAGTCCGATTTAGACTTGTTGGCCCCATTATGGAAATCACCTTGGTTTTAATGGCAGCTGAAATATGGCGAGGCCCACTGTCATTACACACGACGAACTCGCTCTTTTCAATCATGGCCATTAGCTGACCAAGGCTAATATGTCCGGGTTCTATCACCGCTATTTCGCCTTTATTGACATATTTGAGTAGTGGTTGGATCTCCTCAAAAAGCTTAGTATCTTTAGGGTCAAATACAAATACTGGCGACATCTGTGGTAGAACTTTCTCGGCACATAGTAACTTTGCGGTCTTAACAAAATTCCAAAGTGGCCACCTCTTGTTTCTCCCGTGCTTCGAGTCTGCAGTACTAACTGCCACTACAAAGAACTTGCTAGTTACCTCTTCTGGCTGTGGCTTTTCAGTATGGACAGAAATGGCACTTAGTCTCATACTCGCAACAATGTTTCTTTTTGCCTCAATCCAATCCTTGTCATTGCTTGTAAGCATGTATTGTTTAGATTCATGCTCTAATTTCTTAGATGTCAGTAACCTTACCAAGTCCAAGTAATACTCGACTTGTTTTTGAGGCTCCGACCCCTGCTTATGCCCCTTGATATGGATTAATTTTGCAGTTAAATACCTGTCGGCCATGAATGCTGAATACCCAATGCGTATCGGGATTCCCAATTGCATGAACGCACGCAGGAATCTCTGCTGCCGGGTGAATGATATTACGAGATCATATTTTTCACCCTTCATCTGCTCCTTAGTAAGGTATTCAACAATCTCCTCAGATGTAACCTTGTGAGGGTCCCACTCAGGGTCAATTAACCTATCGTAGCAGGCTTGTTTATGGAGTAGACTGATCATGCGCCTTTCAGTCAACAGTTCAATAACACAGTCATCTACTAGAAGATGCTTGCGCAACGCAAATAGCGATGGAAGACACATAATTAGGTCACCAACATAGTTGGGAAGCTTGACAAGAACCTTCCTAATTTCAGTACCATTGAACTTAATAGTCATTATCTCCCCTCATAGAGCTACAACTTTTTTTCATAGGTTCCGTCTTATTGTAGAGTGCCATTACACAGACTTTTATTGCCCAACTCTGTTAAATTGTCAAGAAACCTCATGGTCTAATTCGTGCTATTGTTATTTATACGCTCGCTATATGCCCATCCAGAAGAAGCCCAAAGGGGTCGCGCCGTAATTCTTGACATTTTTATTCAGTGTTGCCGAGAAAAGCAGCTTTCCTCAGAAGCATTTCCCTTCAAAGTAAGCAAACAAACACTTCAAATACCCACTAACCAAATGATGCCATCTCAAGTTGAAACCAAATTGTACCCAATAATCAAAGACCTGCAAGGATAAAGCAGTTATTGGTTACTGGTTGTTAGTTGTTGGGAAGAAGTAAAACCAGGGATGAGGGGTGAATCCTGAAACTTGAAAACAAAACCATCGAATTCGGCAGCCGGCTGCCGAATTGACCTGAACCAGCCCAAGCCCCACGCAAGTGGGCAAGCAGGACTGAACGAAGAAGCTCGCTTCGTGAGTCCGGGCCAGCGCAGCACACGCAAGGTCCGACAGGACCGCCCCGCTGGCAAGCGGGTCAGCGTGGGACGAACATTTGCATAGGCAAAACGTTCACAACCGGCGGAAGCCCTTTGCGTCTTTGCGACTTGAGTGAATTCTATGAACGGGCGCGAGTATAAACCCAATTCGCAGGCACTGCGAACAATCTCTGTGTCTCTCGGTGTCCTTCCATGAGAAGGCCTTTCAAGCATATTATTAACCGTACGAAATATTTCTTCAAAAAGTCGTTTATGTCGTGCTTCCATTCGCACTCTTTAGTGAGCCTGGCTGAGGCTCGGTGCTTGTTAAGGTACGTCCTG
>JAIPFM010000100.1 GCA_021736645.1 Phycisphaerae bacterium
GGAGCCGGGATTACTCATGGGGGTTTCATCCCTCCAGCGGGCCAGCACGTAGAGATTGTCTGCATCGTACATCGTGTGGACCCACAGACCCATCTTGCTTCGTAGATTTTCCACATCACTGCACACGAACACACCGCCAGAGAGATCCCAGTCCTCTGTCCTGCCATCGATCATCACCTGCCCAGGCACAGGCAGGATGCGGGTATTGAGGTTCTCTGTCTCCGTGGCGTCAGCACTGCCCGTGAGGAGCAGCCATGCGGCCAGGAGCGTTCTTGCGTGGATATTCATGTTGAATTTTCACTCGTGGGGCGCAGGTTTCGCAGCCATTGTTCAAACACAACATATGCCCCTTTCATTTTCAAGAAACGCTTTTCGATGAAATGCCAAGAGATCATGGATAACATAAAAGTAACACCAAAGGACATGATTATCATATTGGCAACTGAGACACCAGGAACGAGCTGAGAGATTGACTGTTGAACAGGAAACGCATAGATATACATCCCGTAGGAATAATCGCCCACTGCATTGAACTTTCTTATTCGGCCTGATGGCACGTAGGCTGCAAACAATGTTAAGTAGGGAAGGATTATGAGATACAAAACAAAGAAAACGCCTGCATTTAAAGAGGAGACTAATAAGGCACTTAGAGTCAATACAAAGACCATTGAAGAGAGACGCACATGGTCTCGCCACGCATAATAGGCAGCCCCTACAAAAAACATGGAAAACAAGTGGATGAATCTAGTCGGTGAATATGCCTGGAAATGATTAATGATATCTGCTATCATTGCAGCAATGGCTATAAGCAGCAGGTAATGCTTTTGCTGACCAATCATTCTAAATCGCTTCTGAACAGTCCCCATAGCACAAAGAATGATGGCAAGAAGGCCATACATTTCTACTTCATGCGGCAACGTCCAAAGCGAACCATTTACGGCATCTTTCAATGGTATATTCGCAAATACCCCAGGCAATGTGTACTCGAGACCTAAAACCAAAAGAGTATTCTTTATAAGAAATTTGGACGTCTGTTCATGGGATAGGTATTCCCAGGGCGAAATGGTTGTAAAGCTTAAACCCACAATGAAGACACAAAATAGAATGGCCGCTATCAATGCAGGGTAAATGCGCAGTATTCTTGCCCACGCAAAATGCAGCAAGTTATTTCTCGTAAAATAGCTGCTCGTAATAAGCAACCCGCTCGTCACAAAAAATATATCAACAGCGATATTTCCCCATGTCATGCCTAGGGTACTTTTGAGTGGTTCTGCATCACCCGTACCTAATGTAATCGCAAAACTATGAGTATATAACACCAGGAGTGCCGCAATAAAACGGACAAGGTTAAAATTATTGTCTCTACTATTCGTGCAGGTGGACAGAACCGTACTCATGACATTTCTTTACGCCTAAACGTGGAATTTGTCAAGGTAAATGAGATAGTTCCTCCTTATTGTGAGAGTTGCCTAATCAGGGTTATATCCCGGGTCATTTTTGAATATTGCGTTTGAAATTGAAAAAACTAATGAAGTGATCTGCAGGTTGACTCTGGTCCTTCGGGGGCTTCATTTTTGGGGAACAAAACTCAAAGATCACGATTTGTGCCAATTTGGGGCTTGTCGCGACACGCTGCAAAAGGCAAAAAGTGCGCCCGAGAGGATTCTGCTGGACGGCTGGCGCCGTGTCCTCGCAGGCAACGCTTCGCTTTTGTCGAACCTCTTGTGTGTCTGCTACGCATCCACAGAGGCCCGAACCCTCTCGTGCGATGTGTACTCTGGGAGGAAAAAGTACGCCCGAGAGGATTCGAACCTCTGACCTTCGGTTTAGGAAACCGGTGCTCTATCCTACTGAGCTACGGGCGCAATAAAAAAGCGTCTGCCATTAAACAGGGCAGGCCCGAATTTGTCAATGGGATTGTGGGATGGGGCAGGGATCAGGGATCACTGTCTACAGGTCTGTGGTTTGCCAGTCATTGTTGAGCAGGTCAAAGAAATGGATCTGGTCCTGGCCGGGGTTGGCCTGTCCCAGCAGGACCTGGACGCCCTTGGCTGTCATGAGGCTGGCTGCCACGCCCGGGGTGGGGGCCGGGGTGCCGAGTTCGGTTTCCAGGCCCTGGTGCTGGCCCTGATAGTGGCGTGTGAGGAGTTGACTTTCCGGCCACACAATGGCCACTTCACAATACCAGCCCGCGATTGCACCGTGGATGAGAGGGACATGGGCACTGGCACACAGGGCCTCCAGTTCGATGCGCTGGTCAATGGAATCCAGACACCCGAATACAATGTCCGTGTTCGACCAGAGGTCCGGGCTTATGGCCTGGAATCGTGTTTGATGACCTGCGAAAGAGATCGCAGGATTGATGGCCTGCACACGCTTTCGGGCCTGGTCGGTTTTGGCTGTACCCAACGTGTCTGCGGTACAGAGGATCTGACGGTTCAGGTTGGTGGGGTCAAATGTGTCAGGATCTATACCTGTGATCGTGCCCACACCCAGACGCGCGAGTTGTTCCAGGACCAGACCCCCGAGACCGCCCAGGCCTGCGACCACGGCGCGGCTGTTGAGCAATGTCATCTGTCCCTGGGCAGTGAGAGTCTGGATATGCCGCTGGTAGCGATCAGGGATACAACCTGATTGCAGGGCAGAGAGTTCTGCCTGTTTGCTGTCGGGCCTTGTCATGGATCAACCTCCACCAATGGCAGGCGGAAATATATAGACGAGATCTTCATGGGCCAGGGGAGAGTCCAGAGTTTCCTGCTTGCCGTTGACTGTGATGATGCGCACTCGCGGAATGGGCAGGCCCAGGTATTCGGCCAGGGTCCTGACAGTGGCAGGTTCATCAAGGTCCACACGTCCATCAGGATAGGGTTCCAGATACTTGGCAAACAGGCTTATGAGTTTGACTTTTACCGTCATGATTTACCTATTTGTTCCTGTCATACTTTAGCGAAATAAGGTATTTGGCTAAAGTGGTTCACGGTTCACGGTTCACAGTTCACAGTTCACAGTTCACAGTTGGCAGTTGGCAAAATAAACCGTTGCTGCCTGTCAACGACACGGACCTTTACCCATGAAAGTAACACTTTCGCCACACACGCCTAATGTGTTACTTTTCGTCACTTCTTCATATCATACTGTCAAACTGGATATATTTCTTGTGCAAATCAGGGGGAATTGTAAAATCTTGTCGTGCATGAATTGCCGGGATGGTATGATGAGAAATACCCCACTTTGGGGGCGGTTTTTTCTGATCTAAGGAGCAACAAAATGATGCGTTTGTGTGCAGCTTGCTGTGTGGTTCTGGCGTGCGCAGGTCTGTCGCGGTGTCAGACCGTGGAGGATGGGGTCGTTGTCTACAAGGTGCTGGATGTGGCGGATGCCGGCGAGAACCTGATTCAGGATGACAACTGGCGTGCATGGCAGGCTGGGTTCGTGCGGCGAGACGATGTGTTTATCTGCGACAATGGTCAGGATGGGGAGGTGCAACGAGGCGTCTCTCAGACCGTGACACTCAATCAGGTCCGGCCTGAGCCGATTGTGGCCAGGGCCGAGAGCAAGGCTGAGGGCGTGGGTGGTGGACGCAACAGCGACTATGCCCTGTACCTGGATCTGACCTATATGGACGGCACACCCCTGTGGGGCCAGGTCGATCAGTTTGACGTGGGCGACAGCGACTGGAACACTGCGGAGGTGACGGTGTTTCCGGAAAAGCCCGTTCGATCCGTGTCGTTTCACCTGCTCCTTCGCCGTCATACGGGCAGGGCGTTGTTCCGCGGCGCCGAGCTTCGCGTACTTGCGCCCCCGCAAGGCGCCATGATGTTCGATGGTGTGCCCGTCTCGCCTGTGGCCTCTGCCCACGAAGGATTCATGATTCGCGATGTCAAGGCGGGCTCGGACTTTGTGGGCATTGAACAGGCCGCCCTGGGGATCGAACTCGACCATCAAGTCCAGGGTGAGGGTGACAGCGAGTTTCATGACGTGACTGTGACCAATACCACAGGCGAAGATCGGGCCGTGACCCTCGTCTATGTGTGTCCTGTGTCAGGCGATGAGTGCCTGTGGCTGGAGGATCCGAGGCGTAGTGAGCCTGTTGAAGAGAATCGGGAGTATGTGAACAGCACAGGTTTTCGGGCCGGGAGTAATGGCCGGTTGTCCAGGTATCCGTTCGGTGCCGTTGCAGCGGGCGCGATCGGGAAGGGGCTGGGCATAGACATGGGTCGGCCCGCATTCTTTCGCGTAGGCTACAATGCCGGGACCCGCACACTGTTTCTGGCGTATGACATTGGATTGACGCAGGAGAAGCCCAGCGCTCAAGTGAGGTTCTGCAGGTTCGAGTTTGACCCGGCTTGGGGATTTCGGTCTGCGCTGGCCCAGTATTACGATCTGTTCCCCCAGCACTTTGAGCGGCGCATTGCCAGGCAGGGGCTCTGGATGCCGTTTGCCAAGATCAGTGAGGTGCCGGGCTGGGAGGATTTCGGGTTTGCCTTCAAAGAGGGCACCAACGAGACGGCCTGGGATGACGGGAACGGGATCGTGACATTTCGCTACACAGAGCCCATGACGTGGTGGATGTCCATGCCCAAGGACATGCCGCGAACCATGGCGGCTGCCGAAGATGAGGCCAGACGTCTGGCCAGTGAAAAAGGAGACTCTCGGGCCAGGGCCTTCTTGACCAGCGGGTTTCACGATGACAAGGGGCAATTTCCTGCCAGGCTCCTGAACACGCCCTGGAGTGACGGGGCCGTGTGGAGCATCAATTCCATGCCCGGGGTACCGGGGGAGGTCACGGATTTCAAGAATAAATGGAACCCCTCACTGATCGATCGGCTGTACGGCACACAGCGTACTGCAGACCTGGATGGGGAGTACATTGATTCGAGCGAGGGGTATGTCACAGACGAGCTGAATTTTCGGCGCGATCATTTTGCAGGCACGGACACGCCGTTGACCTTTTCCCTGGCATCTCGCCAGGTATGCATCTTTCGCGGGCTCATTGCGTTTGAGTACATACGCGGCATCGAGCAGGACATGCATGGTATGGGCAAGCTGATGATGGCCAATTCCACCCCCATCGGACTGTGCTGGCTGGCGCCGCTGCTGGATGTGATGGGCACTGAGACGGACTGGAATCCGGGCGCACAGTGGCGTCCCATGTCGGACCAGGACCTGCTGTATAGACGGGTGATGTGCAAGGGTAAGCCGTACTGTTTCCTGATGAACACGGAATTCGAACGTTTTCCGCACGCACTGGTGGAGAAGTACATGAAGCGGGCCCTGGCGTATGGCATGTTTCCGGGATTCTTCAGTGCCAATGCCTCCCAGGGACATTATTTTACGCGTCCCGAACTGTACGAACGTGATCGGGACCTGTTCAAGACCTATGTGCCGCTGTGCAGACGTGTGGCCGAGGCCGGGTGGAAACCGGTCACGCATGCCAGGTCGAACGATGAGCAGGTCTATGTGGAGCGGTTCGGGGAAAACCTTCTGACCGTATTCAACGACAGCGATCAGTCGAAATCCGTGACCATTACGGTCGAGGGGCTGTCGCCGGGGCCGAGTCGGGAATGGGTGCGTGACCAGGCCGTGGTGTGGCACGATCGGCAAACCACCTTGACCCTCGAAGCCGAGGACGTGGCCGTGATTGAGATGCACTGACCGTTGAAGACAAACCAGGCTACATTGGAAAGGTCACCATGCTTTCAGGGACAGTTTTTGATATAAAACGATATGCCATTCACGACGGCCCGGGCATTCGGACCACGGTGTTTCTCAAGGGATGCCCCTTGTCCTGCGCCTGGTGCCACAATCCCGAGAGCTGGCAGAAAAAGCCCCAGCCGAGCGTGCGTGTGCTGCGGTGCCAGGGGTGTGCACGATGTATTGACGTGTGTGCCCATGAGGCGATCACCCTGGAAAGCGGCAAGGCGGTCACTGATCCGAAACGGTGCGTGCGCTGCGGTGAGTGTCTGGACACGTGCCTGGCCAATGCACGGGAAATCCTGGGTCGTGACATCACGGTGGCAGACCTGGTCACTGAGATTGAAAAAGATCGCATCTTCTTTGACGAATCAGGCGGGGGCGTGACCTTCTCCGGGGGCGAACCCCTGGCTCAGGCCGAATTCCTGTGTCAGGTGCTGGAGGCCTGTGACCAGGAGGAACTGCACACGGCCGTGGATACCACCTGTCATGCCGAGACGGACGTGCTTGAACGTGTGGCCGAGCACGCACGCCTGTTTTTGTGCGATCTCAAGCATCTGGATTCTGACCAGCATGCGTCATTTACAGGCGTGCGCAATGAACAGATTCTCTCCAATATTCGGCAGCTCTCTGTGTGGGGCAAACCCTTGCATCTGCGCATCCCCCTGATTCCGGGGTTCAATGACAGCCCTGAAAATATCCGGCAGACCTCAGACTTCATCAAGTCGATCAGCACGGTCCAGCGCATCGACATATTGCCCTACAACCGATCCGGCGTGGACAAAACCAGGCGTCTCGGCACAGCGGGGCCGGACCTCAAGGATTTCGGTCCGTCAGATGATACACATGTCGCGCGCTGCGTGTCAGAGTTCCGGAACGCCGGAATAGATGTCAAACTCGGTGGTTGATCCGGGTTGGGACACCGACTGACTTTGGATTTCAATTGCACGCACACCCCATAGGGTTCAATAGACCAGGGTACCTGATGCGTTCTCAACTGTGAACTCCATGTCTCCGGGCAGCAGGAATACGCTGACCGGTCCATTCTGGATCGCAATGATCGATCGCTTCCGGTCATGTACGATTTTGTTGTTCTGAGTGGGCACGATGTCCCCTTCGCCCTGGTCGCTCTTGGCCCGCAGGACCTGTCTCCCGTCCCCGTGCAGTACGACCAGTTTGCTTCCAGCGGCAGTGATTCTGGAGGCGACTTCGGATAGGACGCGGCCCTCGATGCGGGCGATCGGCCCTGCATCGGCGTAGGTCGTGACGGCAAGGCTGGCGAATTGCTCCACAAGAGAAAGGTCGTTGTACGTGCTGAACCACGGTGCCGCTGAGCCCGAGCCGTCGGCTATGTCGCCGAGAATCTGGCCCTTGACATCCGAGAGCATGAGCCCGATCAGCCCCTCTGTGTCACCCCGGTTGATGGCAAAGGCTGCATCGACCAGAGACAGGATGGCCCCGAATCCTGCGTACTTGTTATTCCCGATCTTGATGGAGGCTGCGCTCAGGATCTTGCGGGCAAGTCGGGCCTCAGGCGTATGTTCCCCCAGCGGATTGGAAAGGAAGAAAATGCTGAACGCCTCAGCGGGCATCCCCGTGGGAACCCCGAGAAAGGCGGTTTTCCTGGGGTGGCGCACATCGAATACGGGTTTCCCGGTTGCGTCTACCAGCGAGATCCTCAATTCGTAGTTGTTGTTTCCCTGGAACATCGGCCTGATTTGCGGGTATCCGTAGGTCTTTAGCGAGGAACGCGGGACCCAGAGGACATTTCGCATACCTTTCTCGGAGGATCGCACATCCAGTTTCTCGACAAACGGAGGTTCCGTCTGCTTCGTCATGCGCAGGACGTCGAGCAGATAAACCGGAACCGTCCCCAGGTTCTCGATCTCGAGTTTGACATAGAGTCGAGTGTCGCCTGTTGAACCACCGAGGCCCCAATAGCCAATGATCTCGCTCAGATCCAGTTCCGGATGCCAGAGGTCCTTGATGCCGATGCGCAGCGGTACGTTTTCTCCGGTGTTGATCTCGCCTTGCCCCTCGTAGGCGCTTTCTGCATCATCGAGCACCAAGTGCAGACCCGTTGAAATGTAGGCCATCCTCGGGATAATCATCTCCCTGGAGCGAACCTCGATTGTCTCCCGCAATGCCTCAGCCGGAGGGCTCGATGCGGCATAGAAATACTGAATCTCGGCTTCGCCGCGTGCATCGGTCCGGACCATCAGTCGCTTACCGGTTCGTCCGTTCGAATCCCGCAGCATCCCGCACGTGTCGTTGCCGAGGAGTGAGAAGGTCACCTCAGTCTTGATGAGTGCCTCAAGATTGGCGTCTTGGAGCTGTGCAGTGATCGTGGCCGGGAAGCGCCGGTCTGGTGGCACGATCCCATGGTTAGAGAGAATGCCTCCGGTGCTTGGGGTCACCCAGACCTTGCCGCCCTGGGCGGTGAACGTGATGTAGGCCGTGTCTTCCGCTTCAAATTCTACGGATCTTGCCGTCACCGCGGTGCTGTTGATCAGTAATCTTGCCTGCCCGAGGAGGTCGGCCGTCGGTGCCGTCAAGGTGACCCGTGCCTGTCCGTTGCCGTCCGTTACCGCGGAATCGGTGGAGAGCGTTCCGGCAACCACGTCATATTGTGGAATGACCCCAAAGGTCACGGTCTTGCCGGCGACTGCCTGGGATGACTGGTTGTTTCCGGAGATGTATTTGTAGAGCGTGGCTGTGACTTCGACTTTCGAGGTGCCGTCCGGCTTTACCTCACGCGGCGCAGCGACCGCCTTGATGGCGTATCTCACGCGTGCGTCTTCCTCTTCCTCTTCCTCTTCCTTTTCATTCTCCACCTCTGGGAGAGGCAGTTCTTCCCTCGGTACCATGTCCAACAATGACTCGGGAGAAGGTGTGTCGGCCTCCCAGGTGTACAGGTAATCTACAATGCTGAACGCACTGGCATTGCCGGAGGATGCTCTGATGCCGAAGTGGTTTTGTCCAGAGGAACTGCCACTTGGTACGACCAAAACCGCCATTTGTGAGTCTTTCTCAGGGCCCTTGACACCCACCCTGACCATGCCAATGGGCTCCCGATAATCACTGGCACCGCGCGCCAGCCCCTTGAGGTTCTTTGTTGTCGGACCGGCAGGCGTCAAGCCAAAACCCTGCGAAAAAAGCAGATCCGTCTTGCCTTGGGGCTTCACATAGGTCGAAATGCTGGCCTGGAGAGAGATTTTGTATTCCTGCCCTGGCACCAATACCTTGGGAATGTCACCCCAGGACATACTGACTCTAAATTCATAATCGCCTTGGAAAGGTTGTCGTTGTTCGTGATAGCCCATGAAACCTGGGCCGCACGTACACGTAATGCGTCTGGTCCCTTTTACATCCGGCGACGTATGGTCGTTGCTCTTAGTCACAACTTCCGAAAACTTCCAGTAGCCCTCTGAGGCAAAAACGATGGAGGGGGCCATTGAAAGGATGATGATAGGCAGTAGAAGCATGGGGTGCTTTCGGAGACAGATGCCTGATGCTTGCATAATGCGTTCCTCACAATTAGGGTTGTTTGCTGGAAACGTGACCCGCTAAAAAGTGCGCCAACAATACCTATTGTCAGGTGATTAATCAACACCTTGTCTGCAAAAAAAGCATATTGGATTTGGGTATGTGGCACTTGGCGCATTCACGTACGTTCGATATGACAAGGCCGTGGCAGGTGACAAATCTGCGTTTGTACCTACAGCCAGGACGGCCTTTCATCTGCCATGCTGATGCACATTTAGTCGAGACCTTTGAGTACGGCCTCCAGTTCTTTGTATTTCTCTTTGGAGATTCTGAGCAGCGGTTGCCTGGGCGGGCCGGCCGGGTGGCCCTTGATTTGGCAGCCCGCCTTGACGAGTTGCGTGTAGATGCCGCTGGTTTCAATGAAGTTCAGTGCAGGCCAGGCTTGAAAGAAGAAGTCACGTGCTGCTGCGAGGTCGTTTTGTGTGACTGCCAGGTCGTAGATCTTCACGTGGGTTTTTGGCAGCACATTGGCAATGCCGCCGACCCAGCCCACAGCCCCGAGCATGAAACACTCGACAGGAATGGTGTCTGCACCGCAAAAGACCTTGATACTGTCCCCGCAGAGTTTGAGGATCGTACTGACACGCGTAATGTCCCCTGTGCTTTCCTTGATGTACTGGACATGAGACAATTGGGCCAGGCGTGCCACCAGGTCGGGCAGCAGATCCACACCCGTGCGCCCCGGATAGTTGTACAGCATGATGGGGAGGTTCACCGCCTCATTGACGGCCTCGAAATGGGCGAACAGTTCGTCCGGTGTGGGCAGGGAATAGTAGGGGGCTGCCAGCAGCAGACCGGCTGCGCCCATGGCCTGGGCCTGTTGACTGTAGTCGATCACTTCACGCGTAGATGCGGCATTGGTACCGGCCAGCACGGGCACGCGGTCCTGGCATACCTCCAGCACGGTTTGGAGTACATCAGTGCGTTCTTTGGGGCTCAGGGCATAGTATTCGCCGGTGCTGCCCAGTGCGGTGATGGCATGCACACCCTGGCCGATCAGATGATCGCAAAAGGCGGTCAGTTGGTCCAGGTCTACCTGCTGATCTTCTGTCATGGGTGTGACCACAGGGACTTGAATGCCGTGAAATGTGTGAGAGATTGTTTTGTCTGTCATGGATTCATTCCTTTTCTACTGAGAGGTCCACCAGTGATCGAACCCGAATCGGGGTCACTGGCGGGCGTGAAAATTCGGTTTCCCAGCCATACAGGGTGTGTGTGGCTGTGCTGCAATTGCGTCCCTGGCACGGCCCCATGCCGCAGCGCGTGTAGAGTCTGGCAGTCCTGAAGTCGTCACAGCACGCCAGCTGTGCGGCAGTGACATCTTCGCATCGGCACACAATCGTGTCCGGTGTGGTCAGGGTCCTTAGCTCGTCACGCAGGGCAAAGCCCTGGTTCAGGACGCGGGTAAAGTCATGGGTCTTTTGTCGTGGGCCGAACAGGGCCCTGGCCTTGTCCGGCTGGTCAGTCACTGCGTAGCCGGCAATCTGACCCTCGATCAGGGCCCGGTCCATACCGCCTACTCCGGTGGGTTCGCCAGCGCAGTAGACCTGGTTGACAGAGGTCTTCTGCCAGGTGTCGACCCGGACGGTACCCTGCTCGATGTCACAGCCCAGGAGCCTGGCAAGTTCCAGGTTGGGGACCATGCCAAAGGCGCAGCCGAGCATGTCACAGGTCACATTCCACGTGGCCCCGTTTGCCCTGCGCAGGGTTACACCTTCGAGTCTGTCGGTGCCGTGGGCTTGGATCGGCCAGTAGCCCGTTCTGTAGGGGACACCCAGGAGTTGGCTCTGGCATACCAGGGCCTGCCAGAGTTTGGATGGCCCTAGCCTGGGCAGTGTCAGGCCGAAGCGGACGAGATGTTTGAGAGAGGTCTGCTCGGCGATGCACAGGACGCGGGCACCTCGCTTGCGCAGTTGAGCGCCCACTGCGAGGAGCAGGGGACCGCTGCCAGCCACCACCACGCGTTTGCCCTGCAGTGGCCAGCCGCTCTTGGCCAGCAGCTGCAGACCGCCTGCGCCGAAGACATTCGGCAGGGTCCAGCCTGGAAAGGGCATGAACTGCTCGCGTGCGCCCACGGCCATGATCAGCCTGTCGTAAAACAGATTGAACGCCGAGGCGGGTGTCTCCACAAGCAGATGCCCCGGGGCAATACTGTCTCCGACCGAGGCCTCGGTGATCAGGTGCGCTTTGCAGGCCTTGAACCGGGCGTGCCAGTGTCTGCCGGCCCTGGGCGTGGCGGCGGCGTCCGGCCGTCGCCAGAGCTGGCCGCCTGTCCAGGGATTGGATTCGATCACGGCCACACTGCGATGGGACTGTGAGGCTGCGACCGCGGCGGCCATGCCTGCAGGGCCTGCGCCCACAATGACAATATCAAAGTGTTTTGTGGTGTCACTCATCTGTGGTCACCTCCATGCCCTCCTGGCACAGGGTCTGGCAGCTGCGCTGATGCAATTTGCCGTCGATGGTGACACTGCATTCAAAGCAGATGCCCATGCCGCACAGAGGACCGCGGGCCTGACCCTTGACGGACCGTCTGAACTGTGTCACGCCGGCCTCGGCCAGGGCCACGGCCAGGACCGTGCCTTCAGGCACGGTCAGGCTGCGGCCATTGACAGACAATGTGAGGTGTTTACTCATGGACGACATTCTCCTGCGTGACACGGGCCGGTGAGTAGGGGGCAATTGGAATCTCCGGGGTGCGGCCCACGATCATGTCCGCGACGAGTCTGCCTGTGGCCAGGGAGGTGGCAATGCCCAGCCCTTCATGGCCCGTGGCCAGCCAGACTTTGTCACTGACCAGGCTCGGTCCGATCAGGGGACGCTTATCCGGTGTGGCGGGTCTGAATCCCACCCAGGTTCGGGTCACGGAGAGCGCGCCGATCTCGGGCATGTAGTGACAGGCCTGTGCCATCATGCGACTGAGCAGGCCATGGTGAATTGTCTGGGAGTCGTCGCCATATTGACGGGACGAACCAATGAGGATCTGACCGGTGGCCCTGGGCTGCACATTGAAGGCCACCGAGTCGGACGAGACCGAATGGGCGCTCTTGAGATACCCCAGCTCGATCATCTGGTGACGTACAAAGCCGGGATAACGATGGGTCACGACCAGATGTCCCTTTCTGGGACGCACCGGCACATGGGGTGTCAGGGCCGGGGCGCCGCAGCCTGCGGCATTGAGAATCAGACCGGCCTCCACGGACGATCCGTCGCCCAGGGTCACGGACCCCTTGTCGCCGATCTGACGAACCGCCACGCCTGTGCGAAGTTCTGCGCCGAAAGACCGGGCTCGGTCGACCAGATAACGGGCTGCATTGGGCGGGTAGAGCACCGCATCTTCAGGGATGAGCAGACCGCCCAGCATCGCGGGGTTGAGATGCGGCTCTTCCTCGTGCAGGGTCCTGGCGTCCAGCACCTGGGCCTTGGAACCGGCTGATTGATACACAGAGACCTTGCGTTTGACGGCATCCAGTTCCTCGGCGTCTGCGGCCACCCACAGGGTACCGCACCGTTGAAACTCCACGTGGGCAGGCAGATCTTCGGCGAGTTCAAGCCAGAGACGTCTGGCATAGTGGGTCAGGGCCAGTTGATCGGGCGAGTCGTCCATGGTGACAATATGTCCCATACCGGCGCCCGTGGACTGGCCACCCACAGGGCCTTGGTCCAGGATCAGGACCTTGAGTCCGGCCTGACTGCATTGATGGGCACAGGCGCAGCCCACAATCCCAGCCCCTACAATGATCACATCATAGGTGGTGCTCAATGGCTCAACCCCCAGCACAGCGGGTCGTTTTCATTCAGTACGAGTGTGGATTCAGAACACACAAAGGCACTCCCTGTAATGGTGGGGATCATGGTCTCGTCCTGATTTTCATACGTGGCCGAGAACTGACTGCCTGTGATGCTTTCCTGAATCCAGGGCGTGCCCGGTGCCAGCTTGCCGTCCGCTGCCAGGCAGGCCAGCTTGGCACAGGTGCCTGTGCCGCAGGGCGATCGGTCGTAGGCCTTGCCAGGGCACAACACGAAATTTTTGGCATTGGCCTGCGGTGTTGCAGGCAACCCAAACAGCTCCACATGGTCCACGTCAGGGTACCCCTGGGTATTGACGGCCTGTCGCACACGCCAGGCAAAGTCTGTGAGTTGATCCAGGGCAGTCAGGGCCAGGGGCAGGGCCGGGCTTTCTGTGAGAAAAAACCAGTTGCCGCCCCAGGCGATGTCCCCGGTGACCGGACCGATCCCCGGTACGTTCACAGTCACGTCCTTGTGGGCACGGTAGCTGGGGACGTTGGTGACCGAGACCTGGCCGTTCTGGTGGAGTACTGTGGTGACAATGCCCACAGGGGTCTCAATACGATATTGCCCGGGCTCGATACTGCCCAGGTAGGCGAGCGTGGCGATCAGGCCGATGGTGCCATGGCCGCACATGCCCAGGTATCCGACATTGTTGAAGAAGATCACGCCCGTCAGACACGCGTCATCCGTGGGTGTCACGAGGAGGGCGCCGACGAGAATGTCCGAACCGCGGGGTTCGGTGACGATGGCGGTCCGAAAGGCGTCACAATCCGATTTGAACCGTGCCACACGCTGCGTCAGCGGCCCCTGGCCCAGATCCGGGCCGCCGCTCAAGATCACACGCGTGGGTTCCCCCCCGGTGTGGGAGTCGATAATGGAGATGCGTCGATTCATGTTTGTCTTTGCCCCGGCACCCTTGACACCGTCTGGATGTAAATGCATGATGCGTCCGTGCCTTTCAAGGGATCTGTTTAGTATAGATCGCTTCAATTCCATGCGTGTTTCCTGGCTCAGGCCAGCTCCAGTTTCTTCATAACGTCCTCTGAGGGTTTGCCCTGGGCGTCCCAACCGCGAATTTCGTAATAGGTTTTCATCAAGGCCTCAAAGGGGATGGCCTTGCCTGCCCTGAATCCCTCTTTGGCCGCGTTGAACATCTTTTTGGGCAAGACGTCTTTGGCGGCATGGTAGCCGTCTCGCAGGTTGTTCAGGCGCTGGACGGTGAAGCCTCGTTCGCCGGTTTCGAGCAACTTCTCCACGGTAAAATCCCAGCCTGTGATGGCATTGAACATGGCCGTGACATCGGTCAGAGACCAGTCGCCGCCGTCGACCATGAACAGACACAGCACCAGAGAATTGCAGAGCACGCCGAGGTCCTGGGCCTTGACGGCCACCAGGCTCTGATTGTCCGGTTCGAAGAACTTGACGCAGCCCTCTTCAATGCCCGCCTCGGGCATAAAGAAACCGCCCATTTCAATATCTTCACAGGGACCTCGGAAGTGACAGGCCCCGCGCGTGCCTGTGGCATAGGTCGGGGCCAGGGAAATGCAGGCCCGGGGGTCGTGAGCCGGCAGATCCAGGCCCTTGCAGTGCACCACATCTTCCACCGCGTTGGCATGGATCTGTTCGGCAGCCTTTAAGGTACCGCCTGCAAACAGGGCCCCGAAGTCACGGCATCGGCCGATCTGATCGGTGAGTTCGAGCAGGGTCTGGGCGTCCCCCCATTTGAGTGTCAGACCGCCGGTCTGTTCCAGCGTGAGATATCCCTTGTCAAAGCACTCAATGGCAAATCCCACCATGGCACCGACACTGATCGTGTCCACGCCCACCCGGTTGGCCAGGTCATTGGCCATGGCCACCACCTTGGGGTCGTCAATCAGGAGGTTGGTGCCCATCAGGCCCAGGGTTTCATACTCCGGTCCGGGCACGCCGTCCAGGGCGTACTCTGCGGGCTCTGATACAGTGACCTTGCGGTGACATCCAATGGGACAGTACTTGCAGGGCCAGGGTTTGGCCTTGAGCACATCGGTATAATTGGGCGCGCCGAGTTTTTTCGCCCCTTCCGGCCAGGTATCCTGGGTCCAGTATTTGATGGGCATGTCACCCAGGCCCTCTGCGGTTTCACACAGGCCCGGTGTGCCATGGGCCCTGAAGTCATTCTTGAGGACCGTGTCATGGATCTGTCTCATGAATTTTTTGGTCAATTCAGACGTGGCGGCCGGATCGTGGACAGGCACCTTTTGTGTGCCTCGAACTGCCACGGCCTTGACCTTCTTGGCCCCCATCACGGCCCCGAGTCCGCAGCGTCCGGCAAAGCTGTGTTTGTCCACGGCCACACAGGCAATGGCAACCCGGTTTTCACCGGCCGGGCCAATGCAGGCAATGCTGAGTTTCTTGTCTCCTGTCGACTCATGAATCAGCGTGTCTGTTTCAAAGGTGTCTTTGCCCCACAGATCCGAGGCGTTGATGATCTGGACGTCACTGTCCACGACCTGAATGAATACCGGGGAATCCGCCTGACCTTCCAGGACGAGCAGGTCGTAGCCTGCATCCTTGAGCGAGGGGCCCCAGTTGGCACCGGCAGCCGTGTCTGCAAATGTGCCTGTCAGGGGGGAGATCCCCACAATGCTGAACTTGGCACTGCCAGGTACTGCAGAACCCTGAAAAGGACCTGTGGCGAAGATGACCAGATTTTTGGGATCGTAGGCGTCGATCTTGTCGGGAATCTCACGTCTGAGGATTTCTGCAGCCAGACCTGCCCCCCCGACAAAGGCCCGGAGATCTGCTTCGTTGATGGATTCGACACGTGACGTTCGGTCGGTTAAGTTGATGCGGAGCATTTTCTGCCAGTATCCATTGCTCATAATCAGCCTTCCTTAATGTGTTTGTTTCTTTACTTTTTCAGGTTCCTGGGGTATTACTTAGTTTTGCGCACAATCGTAACGAAGGTGCCGTGATATCATGTTGCTCCGCCCACATGACGCTGGTGCCGTCCGGAGAAAAGAAGTCGTCCGGAGACTCCGCCATGTTGAGACAGGATGAACAATGCGCCGTACATCTTTCTGGAACATAAGTTTAAAATGTGGCATTAAATAACTATATAGAAAAACTGCAAAAAATCCATAGGAATAAAACTCTTATTTTGATACGCTGATTCAGGCCTGGAAGTCATGCAGGACCCATATCTCCGGTGCTGGGGTGGTTCTCGTTTGATCGGGTCCGGGTTGGTTTTGGCACGGAGCCCCCTGGAAAACGTATCACGATTTTCTGGAACACCCACTCAATTTTCGTATAATGCGTTTGGGTGCTTATGTGAATGGATGAGCAGCAACGACAGAAAGACCTTTGGAAGCACTATGGAAACCAAGACAAGAGACCTCCATCAGGCCATAGCGCCCAGGGTGGCAGCCCTGCGAAAGCTCAGTGTTGAAACCAAGCCCTATATCTCCAGCGAACGCGCAGAACTGATCACCGATTTCTATCAGAGTGACGTGCCTTTGCGTGAGTCCGTGCCCGTGACTCGGGCCCTGGCCTTTCAGTACCTGGTGGAGCACAAGGCCATTTCTATCGGAGAAGGTGAGTTGATCGTGGGGGAACGGGGCCCTGCGCCCAAGGCCACACCCACGTATCCGGAACTCTGCTGTCATGACCTGGAGGATCTCCGTATCCTCAGCAGCAGGGAACGGACTGCTTTCTACGTTTCCCAAGACGTGCGCAGGATCTACGAAGATCGCATCATTCCGTTCTGGTCCGGCAAGACCATTCGGGACAAGGTCTTCGCAGCCATGGAACCGGCGTGGCATACGGCTTTTGAGGCCGGTGTGTTTACAGAGTTCATGGAACAGCGTGCACCGGGACATGCCATTCTCGATGACAAGATCTACCACCGGGGGATCCTCGATTTCAAACAGGACATTGTCAGGCACAGGGAATCTCTGGACTATTTCAACGATCCTCGCGCCTTTGACAAGGCCCAGCAGTACAGGGCCATGGAGATCTGCTGCGATGCCTGTGTGCGTCTGGCCACACGTCATGCAGACCTGGCCCTGCACATGGCAGAGACTGAAACAGATCCTCAACGCAAACAGGAACTGTGTACCATTGCCGAGGTCTGTACCCGGGTCCCGGCGCACGCGCCTCGCAATTTCTGGGAGGCCCTGCAGGCCTACTGGTTTGTGCATCTCAGTGTGATCATTGAAATCAATACCTGGGATTCGTTCAATCCGGGGCGCCTGGACCAGCATCTGATTCCGTTTTACAGGCAGGGATTGAAGGATGAGACGCTCACGAAAGAGGCGGCTCAGGAACTGCTGCAGTGCTTCTGGATCAAGTTCAACAATCAGCCTGCCCCCCCCAAGGTCGGTGTGACAGAGGAACAGAGCGGTACGTATCAGGACTTTGCCCTGATCAATGTGGGCGGTGTGACCGTGGACAAGGGGGCCGATGCAGTCAATGATCTGTCCTACATGATCCTGGACGTGGTGGATCAGATGCGTCTGATCCAGCCCAGCGCCTGCATCCAGATCAGTCGAAAGAATCCCGACCACTTCCTGCAGTATGCCTGCCGCATTGTACGTCACGGCTTTGGTCAGCCCTCGATCTTTAACACGGACGTGATCCTCAAGGAAATGCTGTATGACGGCAAGACCCTCAACGACGGCAGGGCCGGCGGTCCCAGCGGCTGTGTCACGATCAGTGCGTTCGGCAAGGAGAGCACCACCCTGACCGGCTACATCAACTGGCCCAAGATGGTGGAACTCGTGTGCTCCAACGGCTATGACGTGCGTACCGGTCAGCAGATCGGCCCTCACACGGGTGACCCTCGCACGTTCACGACATTTGATCAATTCATTGAGGCCTACAAAACACAACTGGGTTATTTTCTGGATCTCAAGATTGCCGGCAACAACAAGATTGAACGGTTGTTTGCCCGGTTCATGCCCACACCGTTTATGTCCGTGGTGATGGATGACTGTATTGCCACAGGTCGTGATTATCATGACGGCGGTGCCCGGTACAACCCGACCTACATTCAGGGCGTGGGCCTCGGCACAGTCACAGACTGTCTGGCGGCTGTGAAACGGCACGTGTACGAGGCAGGGGACATTGCCATGGACGATCTGCTGGCGGCACTCAAGGCCGACTTCGCCGGGTATGAGACCCTACTCCACAAGCTCATGTACCGAAGTCCCAAGTACGGCAATGATGATGATCAGGCAGATGATTTGACAGAGCAGATTTTCAACATCTATTTTGATCTGCTCAACGGCCGCCCCAACACCAAGGGGGGGCGGTATCGCGTGAATCTCCTGCCCACCACGGCCCACATCTATTTCGGGTCCGTGGTCGGGAGCCTGCCCAATGGACGCAAGGCAGGCATGCCCGTGTCCGACGGCATTTCGCCGAGCCACGGGGCGGACACCCAGGGGCCCACAGCCATGCTCAAGTCCGCCGGACGAATTGACCATGCGCGCACCGGCGGTACGCTTCTGAATATGAAATTCAATCCGCAGGTCCTGGCCGGAGAGGACAGCATTGAAAAGCTCACGCACCTGGTGCGTACCTACTTCCGCATGGACGGACATCATATCCAGTTCAATGTCATTGACGTCAAGACCCTGCGTGAGGCCCAGGCCCATCCTGAGCAGAATCAGGAACTCATTGTGCGTGTGGCAGGCTACAGTGACTATTTTGTGGATTTGGGACATGATCTGCAGGAAGAGATCATCTCGCGAACAGAGCAGTCCTGCTAAACCTGAAGTGAAAGGAATTGAATGCGATATGTCAGCCTGATCGGGGCTTTGTGTTTGGTGTGGTTGTCCGGATGTCCTGAAGCGCATACCCAATCTACAGAACAAACAGAACACGCTGTCCAGTCATTCATTCGGGACCATGTGGCCAAACTCCAGCCCCTGGCCGATCAGGCCGCCCTGGCCTATTGGGAGGGGGCCACCACAGGCAGGCCTGAGGCGTTTGACTCACGCAGTGCACTGGAGCTCCGGATCAGTCAGCTCTATACAGATCCCAATCAATTCGCTCGTCTCAAGTCGTGGCGTGATTCCGGGCGCATTTCAGATCCGGTGCTCAAACGCCAGGTCGATAAACTCTACTACGCCTTTCTCAAATCTCAAATCCCCCAGGATCTGATGCAGCGCATGGTGACGCTCGATACCCGGGTCCAGGAGACCTTCAACAACTACCGCCCGAAGATCCGCGGGGCCGCAGTCACCATGAGTGACATCTACACCGCCCTCACATCAGAACCCAATGGGCTCGAACGTGAACTGGCGTGGCAGGCCAGCAAAGAGGTGGGGGACGTGATCATCAACGACTTGTTGGCGCTCGTACGCCTGCGCAATGAGGCTGCCAGGTCTGTGGGGTTTGACAATTATTACACCTTGTCAGTCACATGCAGTGAACAGGATGCGGCGCAGATCGAGATGATCTTTGATGAGCTTGACCGCCTCACGGAAGAGCCGTTCGTGGCCATGAAAGCGGAACTCGACGCCATCTTGGCCCAAGGCTATGGTCTTGAGCCCGAGGCGTTGATGCCGTGGCACTACCATGATCCGTTCTTTCAGCGTACGCCGCTGGTGTATGACCTGGACCTGGATGCCGTGTATGCCGGTGCAGACATCCGGGATCTGTGCCAGCGGTACTACCGGGGCGTGGACCTGCCCATCGACGATATTTTGAAGCGCAGCGACCTGCATGACCGCGAGGGCAAGTATCCCCATGCCTTCAGTTTTGAGGGCGATCGGGACGGGGATGTACGCGTGCTATGCAATCTTCAGAGTACCGAACGCTGGGCAGAGACTGCGCTGCACGAACTGGGGCACGCCGTGTACAGCAAGTATCACGATCGTGCAGAGCCCTGGCTTCTCAGAGAACCTGCCCATGCCTTTGCCACAGAGGCCGTGGCCATGTTCTTCGGCCGACTCAGTCGCAATGCCGCCTGGATGCAGACCATGCTTGGCTTGTCCGATGAGAAAACGCACGACATTGTCCAGGTCAGCGGCAAGTATCTGCAATTCCAGCAGATCCTGTTTGCACGCTGGGCCCTGGTCATGGTCCACTTTGAAAAACAGCTCTACGCCGATCCTGAACAGGACCTCAACACCCTGTGGTGGGATCTGGTTGAAAAGTATCAAAAGCTCCATCGCCCGCCAGGGCCTGCCAATGCAGGCTGGGCCTCCAAGCTTCACTTTACATCCGCCCCGTGTTATTATCATAACTACATGCTGGGTGAGCTGCTGGCCTCTCAGTTCTATCATCACATAGTGACGGATGTGTTGAAACTGCCATCAGGAGAGGCCCTCAGCCTGTGCGATGATCCGCGTGCGGGTCAGTATTTTCAATCGCAGGTCTTTGCACCAGGTGCCAGATACACGTGGAATGACATGATCGAGCGGGCGACAGGTGAGCCCCTCACTGCACAGTATTTTGTGGACCAATTTATTCCCAACGATTAACATGCTTTATTGAACATTAACTCAGAAGGGATTCGACCTATGATCTACCTTGTGGCTATTACGTGTTACCTCGGCGTGCTGACTGTGATTGGCGTTGTCAAATCCAGGCAGGTGGAGACTCAGGCAGACTTTTCAGTGGCAGGACGATCCCTGTCGCCGTGGGTCATGGTCTTGACCATGCTGGCCGTGTGGATCGGCACCGGCTCGATCCTTGGCAATGCTGAAGAAACGTACAAGACCGGCATGGCTGCACTGATCATTCCCTTGGGCACGTTTCTGGGCTTGATCATGCTCTCCCTGATTGCCACCAAGGCACGCGACATTGAGGTGTCCAGTGTGCCGCAGATCA
>JAIPFM010000101.1 GCA_021736645.1 Phycisphaerae bacterium
CCCAGCTGTTTGGCTCTAAGTAGGATATATCTCTTTTCTATTTCCTGCCCACACAAGTATATCCTCATCGCAAGTATCGAACAGTTTCTTTCTAAATATAGTCTCTGTGCTCTGATTGACTAAAGCCCATCATTCAGAACTATTGTTTTCCTAGGCCATAATAATGCCAAATCTGTTATCAATGGTCATTTGCGAAGAACAAATACACAATGCCACTCCTGTTTCAAGAGCCTGTAGCACTGCAATACTTCAAACCCTGACTTTTGGATGCAATCTTTCACGTTTTTATAACTAACTCCACCATGTCCTATTTCCCAAAAATGCTCAGAGCCAAGCGGTGCTCTAGTTACCTTTGACCGCTCAAAATTTACTTCAAGCAATTTCCATCCATAACGACAAAAACACGCACCAAGTCCAAAACGTCGCCGCTTATCGGGTAACGATACAATTGCCAAATCCTCTGTAACACGATAAAGCTCCTTCATGCCTGTCTCAAACATCTCAAATGGCAAATGCTCCAAAACTTGGCAGCATATAGCAACATCAAAAGCATTATCCGAAAATGGCATATTTGTCACCGATCCAACATAGTCAGGATGTAGATCTTCCGCAATATCAATACTTGTATGCGTTATCTCTGGGAAAGGTATTAAGAAATGCTTAAGCAATCCCTTGCCTACACCTATTTCAAGTATATTTCTGCAATTATAATACGACAGTATTCTTAATTGCTCCGTAATACTCTCAATTCTGAGCGGATGGAAAGCATGCTTATCATAGCAACTCGCTTGAACCTGTGTTTCATATTTTCCAGACATCTGGAACTCCTAATAGAGCCCCCAACAGACATGGGCTATGTGTCCTTTTTTTATCTATATTACCTGCTCATTAAGAGCTGCCGTTTTCTGACTTTATTTCTTGCCCTATCAACTGTGCGGCAATAGAGCAAGTCCCTCTCTAAACTGAGGACAACCACCGGCTCCAAGCCGGTGGGTTCGTCACTCGGCTAAAGCCGACTAAAGATAGCAATGATACTGCTTTGCAGGGACTTCTTATCACTTGGCTCATGGTCACAGACCATATCGCCCATATGTTTTCGCCTGAAGGCGAGGGGTTTCAACCATCCCCGAGGGCGACACTAACCAACACCCCCAGAACTTGTTCTTCACGGCAAAGCATATAGCACACAACATATATTTAATGTTAATTCCAAAGACATGATTGATCCCAGACTATCCCAATATAGTCGAGATTTCGAGCCAATGATTGAACTTAAACTATGCTAAAATACTGCATTCCTCTAACTCGCCCGGACTGCCTTCAGGAAGGACATGCATGCTGGTCTACACGCCATCTTCAGACAGTATCGGCTTTGGCTTTCTACAAAAGGAGCTTAGCAAAACCAAGGCAAATATTACAGGAAAGAGCCAAGCGATCACTGGAATATAGCCCTTGCTAACTAAATCGTATTCCTGATAGATGGAGCAAACAATAATTAGAAGGCAGCCCAAGCTCATCATCAATCTCATTCGTGGCGAGAAGTCCTTTTTTTTCTTCAGTATTCTACTGCAATACAAAGTCAACAATGCAGCTAGGAATAATAATACAACACTTAAGCTGAAGAAGCCTAATATTGAAATCCAGCTTTGCCATGCGGTTCTATATAGACTTCCTGTTGCAGGAAGAATCACTTCAAGGTCATAAGGGCAGATTCTCTTTGGCAGCAATGCCACTGAAAAGTCACGCATATTTCTCGCCCACGTAGATGCTTTGTATCTTCTAGAATTGAGTTGTACCGCATCTTCATTATATAGTTCTTTAAAACTGACTATGTGGATATAATCATACACGGACAACCGATCCAATAAGTGTTTTAGACGTTCACTGCCAAAACACGCATCTCCATTTTTGGAGACTAAATCGTTGGGGTGAAATAAGACCACTATTAATCCGTCCTGCGGTAGACTGTCTTTTTCCAATTTCACTTCAAGTGCTTCGAGACTTGTTGTTTTAGGTATAAAGCATAAAGGCTCCGCAAGCTGGGTATAATAATAGGAACGTGTTGAAAGAACTTTAAGATTGCTGTCAATTAAAGCCTTTGCAGTATTTGAATCCCATCCATGCCATGGCGGCACAAATGTAATCGCTTTATTAAAACCACATACTTTAAGAATATCTAGCCCAGCCTGAATATCTTTATACTGATCGAGATAGGCACGCTCACGAAACTCCCCTTGCCGGTGCCCTTTGCTTGCATGGTTCGCATGAGAATAGCCGTGCAAAGCAATTTCCGCAATCCCATTGGCCTCAGCAAGAACAAAGTAGTCAACTTTCTCCTTATCAAGATTGAAAACAACCGCATGCTTGTTTGAACCATAATCGGAAAAAGCCTGAGGTATCACAGAAACCACATAGTGAAAGCCATGAGTCTTGAATCGGTCAAATATGTCTTTTTCTGCTTTCCACACTTGCTCGCGATAAGATCCTATTGTTCTGCTTCCCTGCAAATCACCACTCAAATCATCATATCTAAAAACAACATTTAGGTTCGCTAATGAACCGTTGTTTATAAACAGAATACCAGTTGCACATAATAACAACTTGGCCTTCCAATTGCTGGTTTTCTGGTTTTGGGTAAGTAACCATTTCATGTGTAACTCGTGCAGTTCTTTATACTATTTTAAAGAGCTTTTCAGGCAAGCTAAAATTCTGTTGGGCCAATGGCTAATGTTCTATGTCTATGCCTTTACAATCTTTTTCCGGCCCTTCTTGACATCTGAAGTGGCATTGCGTGTATCAACGACCAGTTCGGCATGCTGGACAATCCAGTCATAATCGTAGTCACTATGATTCGTCGAAATAATGACCAAATCATACTTCTGCATCATGGTTGCTGTAAGTCTCTTACTTTTCATGTTGAGGTCATACTCACGTTGTCTGTGTGTCTGGGGCAAATAGGGATCATTGTAATCCACCTTGGCCCCCTTATTACGAAGCAGCCCAATGAGTTCAAGCGACGGAGATTCACGAACATCATCAATATCAGGTTTATAGGCGAGACCCAGAATCAGAATCTTTGCCCCATTAAGACTCTTGCGTTTGGCGTTCAGTGCATCCATTGACTTTTGAACTACAAAATGAGGCATGTCGGTATTTATTTCTCCTGCCAATTCTATAAACCGAGTTGCCAGGCCATACTGGCGAGCCTTCCATGTTAGATAGAAGGGATCAATGGGAATACAGTGTCCACCGAGACCCGGGCCAGGGTAAAAAGCCTTATAGCCAAATGGTTTTGTACTTGCAGCCCGAATCACTTCCCACACATCGATATTCATGCGGTCAAAGAGCATTTTTAACTCGTTGACCATGGCAATATTAATGCAGCGATAGGTATTTTCCAGAATCTTTGCCGCTTCAGCAATTTCACAGCTTGATACCGGAATCAAGGTTTCAATTGCGTATGCATAAACCTCCATGGCTCTCTTCAGACTTGCCTTATTAATCCCTCCCACAACCTTTGGGATTGTAGCTGTACGGAAGTCCTTGTTTCCAGGATCTTCGCGTTCAGGAGAATACGCCAAGTGAAAATCATGGCCTGCTTTTAACCCGGAGCGTTCAAGTATGGGGAGCATTAACTCCCGTGTGGTTCCAGGATACGTGGTACTCTCTAGTACCACAAGCTGTCCCTTGCGCAAGTATTTTGAAATGGCTTCACATGTGGCTTCAACATAGGTCATGTCAGGCTCACGATTTTCCGTCAATGGTGTTGGCACTGCAATCAGAATCGCATCCGGTTCTGACAAGCGAGACATATCTCCTGTCGCCTCGAACCTGTCAGACGTCGCCATGCTGGCAATCAAATTACCCTGAATATGCTTAATCGGGCTAATACCTCGATTGATCATCTTGACTGCGACCGAGTTGATGTCGAATCCAAGAACCGAAGCTCCGCCCAGATAAAACTCCCTGGCTAATGGCAAACCCACGTAACCAAGCCCAACAATGCCGACTGTAATGTCGTGTTTGCTTTTTTTTCTCATTTATTCATTCTCATTAAAACATAATTGGCAATCGCTATGACACCAATCTTCAAAGTATCTCTCAATATACCTCGTAGGCTATAAGGTCTTTGCGAGACGCCAAGAATACTAAGTGTAATTTGAAGTGCGAAATTGGCTACGCTCTGATTCTTTCCGGAGTCACACAGGCACGGCCGATGCTATGATACTCAAAGCCAACTTTACGCATCACATCTAGGTCATACAGATTTCGACCATCAAATACCAACCGATTCTTAAGCTTCTTAGCGATGGCTTCCAGGTCTGGGTTTCTGAATTCCTGCCAATCTGTGAAGATGACCAAGGCGTCTGCTGCATCCAGGGCGTCATATCCGTTTTCTACGATTTCAATCCGGTCCCCGAGTTCTTGTTTCGTGGCCTCTGCGGCCTCTGGATCGTAGGCTTTGATGTGTATGCCTACTTCAAGAAAGCGCTTGATGCAGTACAATGCCGGGGCTTCCCGGATGTCATCAGTTTTGGCCTTAAAGGCCAATCCCCAGACAGCCAGTACGGTGTCCTGTTCCTGGCCAGCGAAATGATCCAATATACGCTGGGCAAAGCGATCGTGCTGAGTTTGATTGGCATCCTTGGCCGCCCTGGCAATGGTCATATCAATACCATTTTCCTGGCCCGTGTGTATAAGTGCTCGTACGTCTTTTGGGAAACAGCTGCCGCCATAGCCCACACCTGGAAACAGAAAAGAACCACCAATGCGAGAGTCACTGCCCAGGCCGCTTCTGACCAGTTCTACATCTGCACCGACTGCATCGCACAAAGCCGCAATTTCATTCATAAATGAAATACGCGTGGCCAGCATGGTATTGGCTGCGTACTTACTCAGCTCTGCGGAGATCGGGTCCATGAAGAGAATGCGATTGTTGCGACGCATAAAGGGGCCATACAATTGCTTCATAATCTCTCGAACCGCAGGATTGTTTGTACCTATGATAATACGATCCGGGCTCATAAAATCTTCAACGGCCGCGCCTTCTTTGAGGAATTCAGGATTGCTGACATAGTCAAAGGGCATTTCAGTCCGGGACCGAATAATGTCACTGACCACCTCACAGGTCCCGATCGGAACTGTACTTTTGGTGACAATAATTCGATAATCATCCATGCAGTCTGCAATGTCGGCAGCGACATTCTTCACTGCGGAAATATCTGCAGAGCCATCCGGCGATGAAGGTGTGCCCACTGCCAGAAACACGATCAGAGCCTGCTCCACGCCGCTGCTGAGATCTGTGGTAAAGGTCAAACGGTTGAGTTTGATATTGTGCTGAACAATTTCCGTTAAGCCTGGCTCATAGATGGGAATCTCGCCGTTTTCCAACGCCTTAACCTTTCGGTCATCTGTGTCCACGCAGACCACATGATTCCCCGCCTCAGCCAGACAAGCTGCTGTCACTAACCCTACATAACCAACTCCCACGACGCATACTTTCATGGTATCTGACTCCTACTTTTATACTTCATGCTTCTGGCTTTACTGACTTCTACCTGGACTCCGTCCCCGTCGGTTGCACCCTGGCGGTGACCGAATGCGGGCCAGAAGTCTCGTAACTTACTTAAAATACATAAGTTTATTTGTGTGTTGTCGTCTGGAAGGAAGGGCGGCGTTAGTCCGAATTTGAGCGAGTTATGGAAGCCTGAACCTTGCCTTCTTCATCCGGTAACCACTCGAACAGGGTATCCACCATGTCTTGAGCAGCTTCCAGTACGTAGTTCTCATAGTTGGAACTGATCTGAATCTGAGACACATATTTCGCTTCTTTTCCGCCAATATTAGGCTTGCGTCCCATAAGCCCGCTGAATTCGCTCTCGTCTGTGAGTACCCGCCCATTGACCACATAGAAGTTCAAAATGACAATCTCTGCATATGATCCCGCAGGCCTGTGAAAGCGATGGATCAAACAAGGCAGCACCCTGCCGCCTCGCGTGGTAAAGGATTTCAACTCAGTGGTATCTGATATCCAGCCGCTGTTGACATAGCACACCTGGGGTCTGTGACCAATAATACTGGCTGGTCTGCTGGTACAATAGACCACGTACACATCTGCCCATGCCCGCTTGCCTTCATTCAGATATCTTCGGCTGAAGTAGTCATCGGCAAAGTTCTTTCGCATATAGCTGACTGTGGTCGCCGGAATCTCCAGATCATTGCCATCCCAACCATAAATCGTTTTAGGGAAATCCTTTAGATTTAAGGATAGATCCGCTTGATTGGTGCCCACCTCAATATGGGCACTGACTTGTCTATGAATATACCCACCCAAAAGAAGCACAAGTATACCTGCTGCTGCCAGCCCTTTATAATACACTGGTTGTGAATTTGATTTTCGCATACACATTCCTATGACCATTCATAGTCGTGAAAGGCACTCTTACAATGTCATGCCATTATCGAAAATCATCGTCTTACCCCACCTGTGTACTTTATCTATATTACATAGTCTTTCCAGCCAAATTGCGGTTTTTATTTTCTGGATAATTTACATTTTTTTAATTTTGGCCCTTGACACTACACCCATCATTGTATTATTGTATTAATACAATAAATGCTGAATCAAATAAGAGGCCAAAACCATGCAGATTCACATTTCAACCAAAGACGGGATTCCCATCTACAAGCAGATCATCAACCAGATCAGCTACATGATCGCGTCAGGCAGGCTCAGTTCCGGAGAAAAACTCCCCCCTGTACGAAAACTGGCTGAGATCCTGCTGATCAATCCAAACACAGTCGCCCGTGCGTACAGAGATCTCGAAGCCCTGGGCCTGGTCCAGACGCGTCAGGGCTCCGGTGTCTGCATCAGTGAAGGTCCGTCTCCCTTGGCTCAGGAGCAGAAAATGAAGATCTTGACAGAACGAGCTGACATCCTCCTCACGGAAGCCCGGCAAATGGACATCGACCTGGAACAAATCATGGCATTGCTGCATGAGCGACATGCGCAACTTCAATCAGAGAGGGAATAGGACCATGGCAAATACAGTCATTGAAGTCAACAGTCTATGCAGGCGATTCCGGAAGCACACAGCTCTGGACCAGGTCAGTCTGCGAATTGAACAGGGCACAGTCCTGGGACTCGTGGGAGAAAACGGGGCAGGCAAGACCACGCTCATCAAACACATGCTTGGCCTGTTCAAGGCCCAATGCGGCACTGTGCGTGTATTTGGCCTGGACCCGGTCTTGCACCCCAAGGAGGTGCTCTCAAGGATCGGCTATTTGTCGGAAGACCGGGACATGCCGGAATGGATGACGATCCAGCAGTACATGACCTACACCCAGGCCTTTTACCCCACCTGGGACACAACCTATGCAGACAGCCTGATCTCGCAATTTGCCCTGGACACTGCACAGAAGATCAAGCACCTGTCCAGGGGGCAACGCGCCAAAACAGGCCTGCTCATGGCCCTGGCCTACAAGCCGGATCTGCTCCTGTTTGATGAACCCTCTTCCGGCCTGGATCCTGTGGTCCGGCGTGACATGCTCGGTGCCATTGTACGCAACATTGCAGAAGAAGGCCGAACTGTGGTGTTGTCGTCTCACCTGCTGGATGAAGTGGAACGCGTGGCAGACACCATCTGCATGATCCATCAGGGCCAAGTCATACTCAGCGATCCCATGGAGCAGATCCGCTCAAGCTTTCACAAATTCACCCTTATATTGGACGCCCCGGACAGAGCACGCCCTGCCCTGCCCGGCTTGATGATTTGTGAAGGCGGTCCTGTGGAATGGTCCATGATCTGCAAGCAGGACATAGACAGCATCAAACAAGCAGCCAAAGACATGCACGCCCGAATCGTGGATCTGGCCAGCCCGACCCTGGATGACGTCTTTGTGGCGAATGTAAAGGGGCAGAGCCTGACGACCAGGGGCCAGGAATCAGGGGTCAGTGCCCAGAGCTTAAAACCGTAAACTAAAGACTTAAAACCGATTTCTCCAAAGGAGAAAGCCATGACTGCTATACTGCGTGCCATCACCTGGGAATTCTGGCGTGAAAACCGCTGGTGGATCATTCTGTCAGTCAGTGCCATCCTTGGGCTGACAGGTCTTGTATATAACGAACCCCTGCCCGCTTATGACTCAGAGGATCAGATCTCGCACTTCACGACCCTTATTCTGGAAATGTGGTCATTTGCCATGTTCTTATGGATTGGCCAGTACAACAAAGTCAAGGGGCGATTGGGCTTCCCTGAACACCTGTTTATCAAGCCTGTACGCATGCGATCTGTGGCCAGTATCCGACTCGGCCTCGCGGTGATAACCGCTGTGTCCCTATACCTCTTGACTGCCGGGGCATTTTACTGGGCCACAGGCATGCGATGGCCAATCGCCTTGCCCTGCCTCTTTATGACTATCTGCATCGTCTTCGTCCACGCCATGGTCTGGAGCCTGCCAGCAGAGCCGGCATTACAAATCCTATTTTCAGCAATAGGATACATTGTATTGTGTTTACAATATCATGAAAACCTGCACTCTCAAGACTCCTCAAAGGCCTTGGGCCTCATATGCTTAACGGCACTATGGACGGGCCTGGCCATAGCAGGCGCAGCTCTTGACCGTCGATCACAACGTATCAAGCTCACGACCCTTTGGAACCAAATCCTGATGGCCTGCATAGCTTTCCTGCCTTGGAAGGACTGCACCAACGCATCGCCCCAAAGGGCCCTGTTCTGGTTCCACTGGATCAAAAAGGGCTGGATCATGCCAGCTCTCAGCGTGATCCTCATGATTCTGGGGTATGTCTTGATCTGGGCAGTGCCCAGGACGTGGACAGACCCTGCAGATTTTATAATGGCCTATTTCTCATTTGTCTTTCTGTTTCATATTGTTGGTTTTCCGCTACTCGTCAGCTTAATCACGTGCCAACAGGAAACACACAATCAAGGTTTGCCTACCTACACAAGCAGCCTGCCAGTCAGCAACCGTGACATGCTGTTGGCGTATTTGAAAGCCAGTCTGGCCAGTCTGTTCATGTCCTGGGGAATCTTCGTGATAGGGATCTGCCTCCTTCAATTACTCCTGACGATCGCCGGCAAAGGCCACTACACACAAGAATTCTTCTCAAACATTGAAAACTTGACTGGCTTTTTCCGAACTCAGGTCTTTGAGAACGGTAATCCAAAGCCAAAATGGCTTTTGCAGACCCCTGGTATGTGCATCTTGATTGCCTGGGCCGCACTGGGCCTGGTAGGATCTATGCTCCTCACAGGTAGACGCAGTGTCAGTGTCACAACCCTGATCATCCTTTCTGCATGGCCAATCCTGCCTGCCCTCGCAGAGGCATTTGATGCCCCCCAACCTGTTTTTGTGGCAATCTACACATTAGAAGCCTGCCTGTTCATTCTTGGCATCATTGGAGGTACGATTGCAGCCTACGTGTTTGGTTTGCGCAAAAAATGCATCCCCCCCTATGTGGCCGTGGCCGCCCTGGGTCTGTCTATAGTCCTGAATCTCATTTATGGTCAGTTCATCTGGCGGAGTACAGGGGAGATCTTAGGCAGCCTCGCTCTTCTGGCTGTGGTCACCCTGCCCCTGGCACCCTTTGCCACGGCCCCGTTGGCCTTGGCGTGGAATCGGCATAGGTAGGACAACAGTTTTCAGTGTTCCGTTTTGAGTTTTAAGTTGATTGGATGGGCTTTGCCCATGCTGTTTAACTGTGATCTGAATTCTGCCCTTGGAGTGGCAGCTCGATGGTAAACGTGCTGCCCTGACCGACCTGGCTGGTGACATCCACGCGTGCACCGTGGACCTGGGCGATATGTTTGACAATGGCCAGGCCCAGGCCTGTGCCGCCGAGTTTGCGGGAACGTCCTTTGTCCACCACATAGAATCGCTCGAACAGGCGGCCCAGATGATCCCCGGAAATGCCGCAGCCCTGGTCCGATACGGCAATGCAGATACAGTCCTGAGACTTTTGTACACGCACTGTTACCTGCGTGCCTGTGTCACTGTATTTAATGGCATTATCAATGAGGTTCACCACGGCCTGTTCCAGCAGGGGTGCGTTGACCATAGCAGTCACGGAGTCACATGCCACGTCCAGGGTGACAGATTTCTCCAGAGCCTTGAGGCTGGACAATTCCACAGCAGACTGCACCACCTCGCACAAGTCTGCAGGCTCAAAACTCAGACCGCGATGCGCGGCATTTTCCTCCAGACGCGACAAAATCAATAAATCGTCAATAATGGCATTGAGCCGGTCCGCATGCTTGGCCACAATCCCCAGATACCGCGTGGACTGATCCTTGTCCTCAAAGCCGGTTTCGATCAGGGCCTCCACAAATCCCTTGATGGATGTGATCGGTGTCTTGAGTTCGTGTGACACATTGGCCACAAAATCCCTGCGCACTCCTTCCAGGCGATGAATGCGTGTCACGTCATTGAGCACAATCACTGCGCCGCCCGGCTGATCGCCATCATCCGGCAAGCGAACACCATGGACTTGAAAATACAGGCCGCCATCCAGGGGCAATGAAAGAGATCCTTCATGCACTTGGGTCCCCTCCAGGGTCTTTATAACCAGAGACTGCAACTCCACATCGCGGATCACTTCTTCGATCTGGTGTCCCTGTGCCTGCTCAGGATCAATATTCAGAAACTGCGCAGCGGCCCTATTGACCCGCACCACATGGCCCTCACGATCCACGGCAATCACGCCTTCGATCATGCTCGTCAAGATGGCTTCCAGTTCATTGCGTTGACTGGTCACCATACGAATGCGTCCATCCAGTTGCCAGGCCATTTTGTTGAGCGTCAAGGCGAGTGACTTTAATTCATGGGTGGACCAGATGGGCACACGCGGGCTAAAATCCCCCTCAGAAAACCGCTGGGCAATTGTCTGCATGACTTCGATTGGCTGGGTCAATCGCCTGGACACCACAAGACTGAGCATCGCGACCATACCGGCCACCACCAGTCCGCACCAGGTGGTTTTCCACAAGACACGGCTCAAGACATTCTCCAGGGACGACACGGACTCGGCCGTACGCACCACAGCCAGGGGGACCCCCTGATGTTCCGCGGCAAGGGCCACGTACTTCATGTTGATCCCCAGGGTGGGACTCTTGCGTTCACGTGTTCCGACCTGGCCATCAAGGGCCTGGATAAACTCCGGTCGGTTCGCGTGATTCTCCATAATCTTGATGTCTTCCTTTGAATCGCCAATGACCTTGCCTGACGGAAGGATCACGGTCACACGAGGCATATCGCCCTGGCCATATTCGGCATAGGTGTTGCACAGACGACCCACCTGGGCTGCTGCAAGCAAGTGACCGTCCTGGACAATCTGCCCCTTGATCACATAGGCCAGACGTGTCAGCTCAGCCTCTTTCTGTTGAAGGTAAAAACTACGAAAGGCATGGGTCACATAAGTGGTCACCACAAACAAGGCCGCTAGGGTGATCAACAGATAAGATGGATAAAGCTGCCAGATCAGTTTCTTTTTTAACATAGATCAATCCCTGAATTTATAGCCAACCCCCCTGACGGTTTGAATCAAGCTGCCCCACTCACCCAATTTTTTTCGCAGAGAGACAATTTGCACATCCACTGCACGATCCGTCACCAGGTAATCGCTCCCGCGAATCGAGTCCACGATCTTATACCGGGTAAATACAATACCCGGCCGTCTGGCCAGGGTATACAGAATGTTGAACTCTGTAAAGGTCAAGGCAATGGCCTGATCATGGATCAACACTTCGCGCCGATCAGGATTGATCACCAGATCATCCACACGCAGTACACCTGTCACCTCTTTGTCACCTGACATCCGCTTGAGCAGGCTGCGAATCCTGGCCACCAGCACCTTGCCGCTAAAGGGCTTGGTCATGTAGTCGTCTGCACCCAGTTCCAGGCCAATCACAATGTCCGCTTCCTCACCCTTGGCCGTGAGCATGATGATGGGAATGGATTCTGTAGCCTGATCCCTCTTAAGCCTTCGACACACATCCAGGCCATTCATCCCGGGCAGCATCAAGTCCAGCACAATCAAGTGAGGGCTCTCGGTCCTGACCCTTTCCAGGGCCTGTTCGCCGGTTTCGCACACAATGGGATCATACCCTTCACGCACCACATACAATTGGACCAATTCCCGGATATCCTCTTCGTCATCCACAATCATGATTTTTGTCTTGGCCATCAACATCTCCATAGAAACAATCCATCTCTGCAACCGCGATAAGTATAAACGTACAGTACCGCCGCACAACACCAATAATTTTGACATGGTTCAATTCTGGGTAATTATTGCTATACTCGAATATCCAATATCCAACACGGAATGATCAATGACCAAGGGCGGAAGTCGCTACGCTCCACTGTTTTGATGTTGAACATTGGATATTCCGTGTTGGATATTGGATATTCATCTTTTACATCTCGCGTTACCCAATAAACCAGTTATGAACCAAGCCATAATTTTACATCTGCCGTAAGCCTCCTTGGGTTTGAACTTTACAGGCCAATACTCAATACAGGCAGCGAAACCCATATTAAAAATTAACCTCCGAATAAGTGGATGTTTGCCGGTCTACCAGCCTTTTGCTGATAAAACTGCATTTTTGACTCAATTTCAGCGTTGACAAATAGGATTGAATCCTATATAGGTATCACTACCCAATTGAGATCTTTGCTTTAGAGAGGTCAACATGACAGGCATACAGAGTACAGACATAAAAAATAAACTCCATGCATTTTGTGTGCAGTGTAAGAACGCCGGCTTGAAAATGACGCCGCAGCGTCTTGCCATCTACAAGTACCTCCTGGAGACTGTGGAACATCCCTCAGCAGATACGGTATTTCGAAACGTAAGACACACCTTGCCTAATATCTCACTGGACACAGTCAATCGGACATTACTGACACTGAACCGTATTGGCGCTGCCTTTGTCGTAGAGGGTACGGGTGATGTCAAACGGTTTGATGCCAATCTGGAGGATCATCAGCATTTTAAGTGCCTAAATTGCAAACGTATCATTGACTTTCACCATGCACCTTTTGACAATGTCGAAATACCGACATGCATCAAGGATCAATTCACCATTCTAAGAAAAACAGTATACTTCGAGGGGCTGTGCAAGGATTGTCAGTCAATATCAACATAATCATTTTGTTGTGATAAGGAGATGAGCATGAGTTTAAGAGGCACAAAAACTGAAAAGAACCTTTTGACTGCATTTGCAGGCGAATCGCAGGCACGCAACCGGTATGACATGTATGCCAAACAGGCAAAAAAAGAAGGTCTGGAGCAAATTTCGGCTATCTTCACTGAAACCGCGACCCAAGAACAACAGCATGCCAAGTCGTTCTTCAAACTCCTCGAAGGCGGTGACGTTGAAGTTCAGGCCGCATTTCCAGCCGGTGTGATTGGCCCGACCCTGGAAAACCTCAAGGCTGCGGCAGCCGGCGAACACCACGAAACCACCAGCATGTACCCTGAATTCGCCCAGGTCGCAGAGGAAGAAGGCTTTAAGAAGATCGCTGCCCAGTTCAGGGCCATTGCCGTGGCTGAGAAACGCCATGAAGAACGTTACCTCAAGCTCGCCAAGAACATTGAAGACGGCGCGGTATTCAAGAGTGGCAGCAAGGTCCGCTGGATCTGTCGAAAATGCGGCTATGTCCACGAAGCAGAGGTCGCACCCAAACTCTGTGCAGCCTGTGCACATCCCCAGGCCTATTTCGAACTGGATGCACTGAATTACTAGAACCCAGGACCGAGAACATAGAGCCCTAAACCCTAAAACCTAAAACTGTTCTTAACCTAAGACGGAACACTCTCCAAAGGAGCTATTATGAAAGAACGCAAAGATGTCGTCACCTTCCAGGGAAATCCATTGACCCTATTGGGCGATCCCATTGCTGTGGGGCAAAAGGCCCCGGAATTTGAAGTGGTGGCCAATGACCTGTCACCCATAAAACTCTCTGATTATGCAGGAAAAACCATCGTCATTTCCGTGGTCCCCTCGCTGGACACGCCTGTGTGCGACACCCAGACCCGAACCTTTAATGAAAAGGCCTCCAGCCTGGGTGACAATGTGGTCATTCTGACCCTCAGCGTGGATTTGCCCTTTGCCCAGGCAAGATGGTGCGGCGCAGCCGGCGTGGACAGAGTTCACACCCTGTCTGACTACAAGGACCTGTCATTCGGCACGGCTTATGGCCTTGTCATCAAGGAGCTGCGTTTGCTTACCAGGGCCGTATTGGTGGTAGACAAAACCGGCACAGTCCAGTATATACAGGTCGTCAAAGAAGTGACCCATGAGCCTGACTACAAGGCAGTCCTTGATTCGGTCCGGGCCCTGGTCGCTGATTAGCATGTAATAGGTATAATGCGCATTAATTGAGACGTCTTGTACACCGAGGAATGACAGTATCATGAGAATGATTAAACCGAATGTGTATGCCGTGGGAGTGATTGACTGGGACCGTACGCTCTTTGACGAGTTGATTCCCCTGCCTGACGGCACCACCTATAACGCCTACTTGATCAAGGGCAGTGAGAAGACCGCACTGCTCGACACCGTCGAGCCGGAGCTGAAAGAAGGCCTGTTTGAAAACCTGATTGAAGCGGGTGTGGAAACCATTGATTATATTGTGGCCCACCATGGAGAACAGGACCACTCCGGCTCTATCCCCGATGTCCTGACCCTGTACCCCGAGGCCAAGGTCGTGGCCAATGAAAAGTGTAAAAACACACTCATGGGCCTGCTCCATCTTGAGGAAGAACATTTCATGATCATCCAGGACGGGGACACCCTGTCTCTTGGTGACAAGACCCTGCAGTTCCTTGACCTGCCCTGGGTCCACTGGCCGGAAACATTCGGGACGTACCTGCAGGAAGACAAGGCCCTGTTTCCCTGCGACTTCTTTGGTTCCCACCTGGCAGACAGTCATCTCTATGTGCATGACGAGGCATTGGTCTATGAGGCAGCCAAGCGATACTATGCAGAGATCATGATGCCCTTTAGAGGACCGATTCGAAAGAACCTGGACAAACTGGCCGCGTTGGACATTGACATGATCGCCCCCAGCCACGGCCCTGTGTACGACAAGCCTCAGTTTATTCTGGACGCCTATGCGGACTGGGTCAGTGACACGGTCAAAAACGAAGTCGTGATTCCCTTTATATCCATGCACAACAGCACGCGCACCCTGGTCAACCACCTGGTGCAGGCCTTGATAGACCGCGGCATCACAGTCAAACGCTTTGACCTGACCCATGCGGATATCGGCAAACTGGCCATCTCTCTGGTCGATGCCGCCACAGTCGTCATCGGATCCCCCACGGTCCTCACAGAAGCGCATCCTCTGGCAGCCTATGCCGCAATTCTCACCAATGCCCTTCGCCCGAAAACCCGGTACGTCTCGATTATTGGCTCTTACAGTTGGGCCGGCAAGATGCCCAAGCAGATCTCGGGACTGCTGACCAATCTCAAGGCCGAGGTGCTGGAGCCGGTCCTGGTCAAGGGGCATCCCAAAGAAGGCGGCTTTGCTGCACTGGATCGTTTGGCAGACGAGATCCTGGCCAAGCATACCGCACTGGGCATCGTAGAGTGACTCGTAAGGACAAAACAAGGTCATTCAACATATATGGAAAGGAAAGACAATGACAAACAAATTGGAAGTATACCGATGTTCCCTGTGTGGCAATATCGTGGAAGTGGTTCATGCGTCTGGCGGTGAACTGGTCTGCTGCGGTGAACCCATGAAACTGCTCAAGGAGAACAGCACCGACGCAGCGCAGGAAAAGCACGTCCCAGTGATTGAAAAAACAGACACTGGCTACAGGGTCTCAGTGGGCAGTACGCTGCACCCCATGGAGGCAGACCACTACATTGAATGGATTGAGCTCGTGGCAGATGGCAAATCCTGCATTCAGTTCCTTGAGCCGGGTCAGGCCCCTGTGGCTGAATTCTGCGCCAAGGCAACCACGGTCACAGCCAGAGAATACTGCAATAAACACGGCTTCTGGAAAGGAAAATTATCATGATAAACTCCGTTGTAGAAAAGGCTTTAAACGATCAGATCAATGCGGAACTCTACTCCGCGTACCTGTATCTGTCCATGGCAGCCGCCCTGGAGGACATGGGGCTTCCTGGCTTTGCAAACTGGACACGCATCCAGAACCAGGAAGAAACCTTCCACGCCATGAAGATGTATGACTTCATCATCGAACGCAGCGGCCGGGTCAAACTGCAAGCTATTGCCGGCCCGCCCACAGAGTGGAAGAACGTCATGACTGTCTTCGAGGAGATCCTCAAGCATGAACAACATGTGACAGCACTGATCAATGGCCTCATGGACACTGCCATCGAGCAGAAGGATCACGCCACCAACATGTTCATGCAATGGTTTGTCACGGAACAGGTGGAAGAAGAGAAGAACGTGGAAGAAGTCATCCGACAGCTCAGCTTGGCCCAGGAATCCAAAGGCGCCCTGTTCCTGCTGGACAAGGAAATGGCCACACGGACCTTTACCCCCCCGGCAGCGCAAGGAGGTGCCTAGTGAGTATCACATTCAACGCCGATGAAATCTTTGAAATGGCAGAGCAGATCGAACGAAATGGGGCTCGTTTTTACCGTGATGCAGCCGCCCAGGTGCCAGATGCAAAGACCAGACAGTTCCTTGAATCTCTCGGCGAGATGGAAGATACCCACCTCGCGATCTTTTCCACCATGCGAACTGAACTCACCGGGTCTGATACGGAAATGATCACCTATGACCCTGACGACCAGGGTGCTCTGTATCTTCAGGCCATGGCTGATGCCCACGGTACAGAAGGCCGTATCAGCGTGGCACAACCCCTGACCGGCAAGGAAACCCTGCAGGAGATCATTGAAATCGCACTGAAAGCGGAAAAGAACTCCATTTGTTTCTATCTCGGACTCAAGGATCTGATCCCCTCTGAATCGAGCAAGGAACAGGTCAGCAAAATTATCAAAGAGGAAATGGGTCACATTGCAGTGCTGCAGAAAAAGTTTTCGACCCTGAATAATTGACAGATTTGAGAATCTAGGAGCGACACACATGAAGAAGTATGCTTGCCTCATTTGCGACTATGTTTATGACCCGGCCCTTGGTGATCCGGACAATGGCATTGAACCGGGAACCGCCTTTGAAGACCTGCCTGATGACTGGATTTGCCCGGATTGTGGCGTTGGCACAGACGAATTTGAAGCAATGGCCGACTGAGACTCAAATGATGTGACCTGGACCCAGTCGAATTGGGTCGCCGACAAGGATTGAATCCATGAAAGACATTCAGCCGAAAGTCTTATCCACCGAAATCGCGTGTGCCGAAACAGCCGCGCCCCCCTGTGCCTTGGTCATATTCGGCGCCTCTGGAGACCTGGTTCAACGGAAACTGATTCCAAGCCTGTTGGCACTTCATCACAAAAAACTGCTGAGTGATCGGTTCTGCCTCATAGGCTGTGGCAGAACCGAACTCAGCGATCAGGCCTTTCGAGAAAAGGCGGTCCAGGCCCTGGCCCACGAAGATGCCCCCCAGGCAGAAAAGGACGACTTTGTCACGCGTCTGTATTTTGTGAGCGGGGACTACAACTCAGAAGACCTGTACCGGAATATAACGAACAAGCTAGAGGCACTGAATAAGAAGTATGATTACGGCAGTCGAACCCTGTTTTACCTGTCCGTGCCCCCGCTTCTCTACGGCATCATTTCAGAGCACCTGCGTCAGGCCGGACTAGCCTGCTCACAATCGAGCGAGCACTCTATGGATGCCAGTCTGATCGTTGAAAAGCCCTTTGGGCACGACCTGGCCTCAGCCCATGAACTCAATACCACCATTGGCCGCTGCTTCAAAGAGGATCAAATCTACAGAATAGACCATTACCTGGGCAAAGAAACCGTACAAAACATCCTCATGTTTCGATTTGCCAATACCCTCTTTGAACCCGTGTGGAATCGCAACTACATAGACCACATCCAGATCACCATCGCAGAAACACTGGGCGTCGAACACCGCGGTGAATACTACGACCACTCGGGCGCCCTGCGTGACATGTTCCAGAACCACATGCTGCAGATGCTTGCCATGATTGCCATGGAACCCCCTGTGACATTTGAAGCTGATTCCGTGCGCGACGAAAAACTCAAACTGCTGCGATCCCTGCGACCCTTAACCCAGGAAGCCGTCAGCCAGTACTTTGTACGCGGTCAGTACGCCGGGTACACCTCAGAACCGGGCGTGGCCCGAGACTCAAAAACAGAAACCTACGTGGCTGCCAAACTCCACATCGACAACTGGCGATGGAGAGATGTCCACTTTTACCTGCGAACCGGAAAACGCCTGGCCGCCAAGACCACGGAAATCGCAGTCACGTTCAAGCGCATCCCGCACTCCCTGTTCGCCTCCTCCGGCCTGGATGAAATTCCCCCCAATGTCCTGGTCATGAAGATCCAGCCCGAAGAAGGTATGTCACTCCGCTTCCAGGCCAAACGACCGGGCTCCAAACTCTGCATGGGGACCCTGAACATGGATTTCAGCTACGAAAAGGTGTTTGGCATCAAAATGCCGGAATCCTATCAGCGTTTGCTTCTGGACTGCATGCTTGGGGATCAGACCCTGTTCATGCGATTCGACACACTGGAAAACACCTGGCGGCACCTGGACCCGGTACTCAAGGCGTGGGCTGCGTCCTCAGATCCTCTGCCGACCTACGACCCTGGCAGTGACCGATTTGACGCTGCGAGTCAACTGATTGAGGCGGACGGACGATCGTGGAGGCCACTCGACTAAGCGGCCTTTTATGCAAGCCAAACTGATCAATCAATCGTGTCTGCCCTGCGAATCCTGAATGCTCATGACTCATCCAAAGACTAAATTCACAGACCTCGGAAAGGCCCACAAACCATGAAGACTCAAGCATTCTTTCTCTGGACCCTGATCCTAGGCACTGGGGTGTGTGCCCTGCCCTTGTATTCTCAAACGCCTGCCACAGAGGGCTACGCAGAAGCACTCAAAAACTTCGTGGATGACCGGGGCATGGTTGACTACAAGGCGCTTCAAAACAATCCTCAGGCACTGAACACCTACCTGCAGTCCATATCGACCCTCCCTGAGCAGACCCTTAGCCAGTGGTCAGACTCGGACAAGATCGCCTTCTGGATCAACGCCTACAACAGCCTGACACTCAAGGTCATCCTGGATCATTACCCCATTAAATCGTCGTTCTTTCGATCCCTCACCTATCCCAAAAACAGCATTCAGCAAATTCCGGGCGTGTGGACCAAATTGAAATTCACAGTCCTCAATCGCCCCATGACCCTGGCCTATATAAAAGACAAGATCCTTCGGGCACAGTTCAATGAACCTCGCATTCACATGGCCCTGGCCAACGGCACACTCGGCGGTGCGCCCCTGCGAACCGAACCCTATTCCGGTCCCACCCTCGGAGATCAGCTGGACGATCAGGCAGACAGATTCCTTGAGAGTCTTGAAAAGCTAAAGATTGACCGCAGGGAAGGTATCGTCTGTCTATCGCCCATCTTCAAGTGGTATGCCAAGGATTTTGTCGCAGCCTTTGCACCGCCGGAAAACATGGGCAAACACAACAGGCCCACGAGTGCTCTCATCCAGTACATCGCCACCCATGCCGAAGCACTCTTCAAACCCTACCTGTATCGAGGTGACTTCAAGGTCAAGTACCTCAAGTACGACTGGTCCCTCAACGAACAAAGCGAGCTTGGCACTCGAATTTCATTGGGTGGACAGACTGGCTTGTGATGTCGCGCCAAAGGCGCCTTGATTGATGCGCGTGCCGTGAGGCATGGGTTCCATACCCACCGGTGAAACGGGATCCCCAGCGTTAATACTCGGACTGGTTTGACTGTCCGTGATCCAGATCTGTGATGTGGTATCCCAGTGCCCGGCCTGAGATCTAAGGTGGTAATCCCCTGGCACAAACACCAGGGTATTCGGATCGTCCTCAGGGACCTGCCATTTCCCGGAGCTCACAAATAGCGGCCACCTGGCAATAATACCCAAATCAGCCTGAGTGAGGTCGCCGGAGGTCCATCCCCCTTCAATATTGCTGTAGTGAATCAAAGACCGGTCCTCATCACTGGCCCGCACAGCACGCGAAAAATTGTTCCAGACAATCGAGTTTGTGATCACACACTGGCTGTTCTCCATGACCAGGCCTGCTCCTTGCAAGGGACACAGATTGTCCGTAATGGTCAAATGACTCAAAAAGGCCTGGCTATTGACCAGATGCACAGCCCCCTGATTGGGATCATGAATCTGCGTCCCTGCCACCACGCAGTTCAAAATGGTCGGACTGCTTTGTTCGCACACAATACCTCCCTGTCCTCCCAACAGTATGAATCCCATGAGCAGCGAATCCGACGATTCCTTCTTGGAAAACCTGACCACAGGTCCCGCATCATCGGCCATGATGACCGGGTAAACCGACGTTTCAGCCTGGTTTGGATCTGCCCCGATGAGTTGAACGGCCTTGCCCTGGAAATCTATATGCTCTTGATACACCCCTGAACGCACAAGCACAGACGTACCATCCACTGCCAATGTCATGGCATCCTGAATACGGGCCAGGGGAAAGGCTTCTGTACCCTGCTGAGTTGCTTCCTCCCCGATATTGGCATCCACCACCAGGGTCGCCAATGTGGTACGATATAAAGCCACCAAGGAATCATTGGCGTCCATCAGCACACTGGTAAACGGCTGATTGGGATCGCTGACTCTGCCGTTATCCACGGCGCTGCCTGCCCAACCTGTAAACACGAACAGATTCGGGTCCAG
>JAIPFM010000102.1 GCA_021736645.1 Phycisphaerae bacterium
GCAGGATCTGAACAAGACGTCCCCTCGCGTGATGGCTGTGCTTGATCCACTCAAGGTGGTGATTACCAATTATCCGGAAGACCAGGTCGACCAATTGGATGCCGTGAACAATCCGGAAGACGCCTCAGCAGGCACGCGCATTGTCCCATTCTCCAGGGAACTCTACATTGAACGCGACGACTTCATGGAAGATCCACCCAAGAAATTCTTCCGCCTGGGACCAGGACGTGAAGTCCGTCTGCGATACGCCTACTTCATCACCTGCACGGACGTGATCAAGGACGACCAGGGGAATATTACAGAACTGCACTGCACGTACGACCCTGCCACCCGTGGTGGTGACGCCCCGGATGGGCGCAGGGTCAAGGGCACACTGCACTGGGTCAGTGCCAACCATGCCCTGGACGCTGAAGTCCGACTTTACGAACACCTGTTTACCAGGGAAAATCCGGATGTCGCGGAAGAGGGCCAGGATTTCACGGCCCACCTCAATCCCGAGTCCCTGAAGGTGGTCGAGCACTGCAAGGTGGAACCCTATCTGGCAGACACCAGTCCCCTGGATCGATACCAATTTGAGCGCATCGGCTATTTCTGTACGGACCCGGACAGCTCAGCAGGCAAGCTTGTATTCAACCGAACTGTGGGCCTGCGCGACACCTGGGCCAAGATCCAGAAGAATGCATAGGGGTTTCTGGTTGTTGGGCCGTGGGTATTTTCTCACATAATTTTCAGAAGTTTTGTTACCTTTCCTGAAAACCGGGACTGTATCTATAGAGTTATGGTTCGGACTGTGAATTGACATGTAGGTGGAAGGGCATACCTCATAGTTGAGACCGATAAGATCGATAATATCAGCATGACAGGGCTGATTGAGCAGGCTCGCCAGGGTGATCAGGACAGTATGGGTCAGTTGGCCGAGATTGCGGAGGCTCGGCTATTGCCCTATCTCTACAGGCTCACACTCAATTATGACCTGACTCAAGAATTGTGTCAGCAGACACTGGCAAAGATGATTCAATCATTGAACGAACTGGAACAGATCGAACGTTTCTGGGCCTGGTTGTATCGAAGCGCTATGGGCCAATTGCAGCATCATTACAGAGATTTGCGGCGCCAACATCTCACGGAAATGGCGGCCCTCAACAAGGCCCGTTTCTGTGAATACGTGGAACAGGACCACGCGGACGGCTTGAGCCACCTGGAACGCACTGAACTGGCCCACATTGTGGTGGAAGCCATAGGACAGCTGCACCTGACCTACAGAAATGTGCTGGTGCTTCGTTGTTATGAAAACCTGTCCTACGCAGACATTGCCGAACAGATCGGCTGCAAAGACCTGCATGCCAAGGTCCTGTTCTATAGAGCCAAGAAATCCCTGAAGAAATACCTGGCCCGTCAGGGATTCGGGCAGGAGACACTGCTGACTGCTCTGGGCCTGTTCGGCTTGATGACAGTCCCGGTCAAAAGCACGACGGCCTGGACGGTCAAGGCCACAGCACTCAATGCGGGATATCTTGCAGCAGTCACAGCCACGGTGGCCAGCCGAGTCGGCGTCTTGTTCCTGACTGCCATTACCGGCTTGATTGCCATTATCCTGGAAAATCCTGGCGCAGCCATCGGGATCATCTGTCTCGGCTTCGTGGGCCTAATCATGACGGCCTGCATGGATCTATTCAAGGCATGAGACAGCAAAGCCCCTGTTTCAATCATCCTGAATCTTCATGGTCTTTCTTCTTGCAATGCGCGGATGAGCCAATAGACTGTAGGCGATATATAGAGTTGAACCTGGAATGAGCTGAACTGAACCTCTTGAATGTTATTCTAAGTGCTCTGTTCTAGGTTCCAGGTTCTTGAAGTTTGGAAAACTTCAGTAAGGATGATTCGTCTGTAAGCTATGGTCGTTACGCTACATCGATATATTTTCAGAGAACTGATGAAGATCTTTTTGCTGACCACGTTTGCGTTGTCAGTCATCCTGTGTCTGGGCAGTGTACTGGAACCCATCCAGCAGTATGGTGTGGGGCCCAAGCAGGTGCTCAATCTCCTGCTCTATTTTCTCCCTGTGACATTGACATTTGTATTGCCAGTGGCCGCCTTGTTCGCCTCGACCCTGGCCTATGGCCGTCTGGCAGGTGACAATGAACTGGATGCGTGCAAGGCCAGCGGGATCAGCCCTGCGACCATTGTGTATCCGGGTGTGGTCCTGGCGATTATTGTGGCTATTGCCAATCTGGTGCTGAGCTTTCATGTGATGCCATACTTTGTGCAGCACGCCGAGGCCTCATTCAAGGCCAATGCCAAGCAGATTCTCTTCAGAAATGTCCAGAGACGCGGGTTCTGGCGGTCGCCTGACGGCGAGTTTGCCGTGTATGCTGATGATGCTGACCTGGAAAAGGACACCCTGTCCGGCGTCATTGTGATCAGGTCCCGGGGCGCAGAAGTGGATTCCATTTACTACGCAGAGCTGGCCAAGGTCTTTTTTGAGTCTGAAGAACACGGCAATACCATGCGTGTGGCAGCGTATAATGCCCTGGAAATGGGCAAGACCTCCTCCATGCGCATCGAGGTCATGGATGTGGAACAACGGTTCGGCTCTCTGCTGGAAGACCAGATTGAATTCAAGCGCATTGACGACATGAAACACATTCAGGCCGATCCCCTGACTTTCTATCCCAATGAGGAACGGGTCCGAAAGATCTGCAAGGTCTTTACTGGCGAGCTGTTGTATCAGGCCATAAAAACGTCTTTGGACACCAAAGGGGTCTATGAAATCTATCCCATGGCCAATGAACCCAATGGTGTCAGCATCAAGGCTGGCAAGGTTCAGTTGGGACTCAATCAGGATATCACACTGAGTGAGGGTGTGGAGGTCAAAGTATTTGATGTTCGGACGTCCAGACCCCTGGTTCGCTTCGAAGCCTGCGAAAAGGCCACACTCATGATGAAAGGCGATGAATTTTTGCCCTCCCTGCTGCTGGACCTGAGTAATGCCAGGGCCGAGAATTCCATGACAACCAGGACCTGGTATGTGGAACAGAATCTGTCATTACCTGAAGAGCTCTACCCGCTCATTCAGCGCGATCGCGTGTTAAAGACACTCTCACCGGAAACGGCCTCCTCATTTTTTTTTGGAGGACCGTCACCCACCCTGGCAGGTCGCCTGGAAGAATTGAAAACACATATCCGCTGGAACAGGACCAAGATCATTGGCACCATACATTCGCGTCTGGTGTTTGGTATTGGATGCATCCCCATGATTATCATTGGCACAGGTCTGGGTATTATCAAACGGGGCGGCCACCTGCTCACCGCGTTTGGCACCAGTTGTCTACCGGCCCTGATCCTGATTGTTTGCATTATCAGCGGTAAGCATGTCGCTGAAAACCCACAGAGCACCCCGACTCTGGGCCTGACCATCATGTGGGCCGGGCTGGGGGTGCTGAGTGTGCTCACCCTGAGCGTGTATGGACGTTTGAACAGGCACTGATGCCATGAAGTGACTATCATGAAAATACTGGATCGCTACATTGCAAAGAATTTTCTCATAGGCTATGCCATCGCCTTTTGCGTGCTCATTGGTCTGCGCGTGGTGATTGACCTGTTCATTGGCCTGGACGAGTTTGTCGAGAACCTCGACACAGAGGGCGTCGTCAATGTGCTGAAGTATGTGGGTATATATTATGCGATGCAATTGAGCCTGTATTTTAAAGACTTTGCCAGTATGATCACCGTGGTGGCCGCGGCCTTTTCCCTGGGCCGGTTTATTCGCAACAATGAGTTGATTGCGATCATGGCCTCCGGGATCAGTCTCAAGCGCGTGGCTGTGCCGATCCTGTTCCTGTCCATATTCTTTGCGGGGCTCCTGGTCATAGACCAGGAAGTGATCATCCCCAGGATCAGCCACAGGCTGGTGCAAAGCAAGGATGATATTCCGGGGCAGGAACAATACGATGTGTGGATGATTCCTGACGGCAACGGATCGCTGTTCTACTCGTCCGCCTTTGACGTGAATTCTGCCTCCCTGAAATCACCCTGCATTATCACTCGGGAACAGATCTCACCGCGTCTGTGGAAGGTGACAGGCCGAATCTCTGCGGACAAGGCTGTGTATAATTATGACACCATGCAGTGGGATCTGATCAACGGACGTCTGGTGCTCCCCAATAACATGGAGGGATTTCAACCCCTTCCCTCGTACAAGTCCCCCAATCTGGAGCCCATCAACATCCCTGTGATGGCCAAGGCAGAACACACCTCCATGCTCAGTTTCAAGCAGCTCAATGCCCTGACCATGCAGAATCCCAGGGATGTGGCGCAGTTGTACAGCCAAAAGAACTTTCGCATTACTGAGCCCATCATCAATTTCATTACACTGATGGTGAGCCTGCCTGTGTTGATATGCCGGGACCCTCGGTCCATGAAATCAGCGGTCCTGGTCAGTTTTTCCATTACCAGCGCATGCCTGCTCATGACCTTTGGATGTAAAATGCTGTCCACAGAGGAACTGTTTTTCAGCCGATTGATACCAGAGTTCTGGGCCTGGCTGCCGGTATTTATCTTTTTACCCATCGCCTTCATAGAACTCGACGCCATGAAAACGTGAGTTGTCAGTTCAAAGTCCAAAGTTCTGAGTTAAAAATGCTGAAAGCAAAATAAGGAATGCCTTTGTTGAAACTTCGTGTTGGATCACCCGTTTTTGTGTGCTCAGGCCTTGGCCTCAGCGCGTTTTTCCTGTCCGTGATCCAACCGCCCTGTCACTGGTATGGGCTCGCCTGGATTGCCTGGGTACCCTTTGTCCTGGCCTGTGTTACAGCCCCGTCTCTTAAGGTCCTGATTCCAGCGTCCTTCTTCTTTTCAACGGTCTACTGGTTGACCAGCCTGCACTGGGTTGGCCCGATCACGCCGCCCGGATGGATTGCCCTGTGTCTGTTTCTGGCCCTGGGCTGGCCCCTCACAGCGTCCCTGCTTAGGTTCTGCTTTCAAAAGAAAATACCGTTATTTGTGGCCTGCCCCCTGATCCTGGTCGGGGCCGAGGCCCTGCAGGGTCTGCCCGTCATGTCGTTTCACTGGCGTTTCCTGGCACACAGCCAATACGACCAGCTCACCCTGATTCAAATCGCAGATGTTCTGGGTGCTGGCGGCGTGTCGTTTCTCATTGCTCTGGTCAATGGGGTCGCGGCTCAGGGAATTCTATCCCTTGGGCTCAGAAGACTCCCTGCCAGGGGCCTGATCTCGGGCAGCCTGATCGCGGCCCTGGCAATCGGCGCCACCCTGATCTATGGTCATCAGCAAATTCGTGCGTACAACGAGTCCGTGACCTCAGGGCCCTTGATCGCGTCTGTGCAATCGAACGTGCCTCAATCCGTGAAGGATTCTCAGGTGGCGTCTGATGTAATTTTCAAGGACCTGCTCAGCATGAGCCAGGCAGCCGCTCAGGTCGAGCCGGCACTCATTGTGTGGCCCGAAACCATGGTTCAGGCCATTTTGAACCGGGAAATCATCCCCTATCTGGAGAACAAGGACACCAGCCTGGCCTTTGACTCGGCCTTGGAAGCCCACGCCAGGGACACAGAAACCCCTCTCCTGATCGGCGCCTATGGGGGGAGTCTGGATCACAATGCCAAAGGCCTGTTGTCCCTCAAGACACATAATTCCGCGGTGCTCTACTTGGGCAACGGGACACAGGCCCTGAAGCGCTATGACAAAATCGCCCTGATTCTGTTTGGCGAATACATGCCCTTCAAACAGTCCTGGCCCTGGCTGTACAGCCTGCTCATGAAGTGTTCACCCTATGACTACGACTATTCCATGACACCTGGCACAGAGTACACAGTCTTCAGTATCAATAACGCGTCCCATACCAATACCTATCGATTTGCCACATTGATCTGTTATGAAGACACGGTGCCTGACCTGGTGCGACAATTTGTACTGTCTCCGGAGCACCACAAGCAGGTGGAATGGTTGGTGAACATCAGCAATGACGGCTGGTTCGCCCGGATCAAGGACAGCCAGGTCCAATCCACCTCTGAATTGATTCAGCATGTGACAGCCGGCACATTCAGGGCCATTGAGAATCGGGTGGGTATACTTCGGAGTGTCAACACAGGCATCAGCTGCCTGATTGATCCCCTGGGCAGACTTCAGCAGGGATATGCCCATGCCAGCCCCAGTTTTCCGAAACAGGTGCAAGATCGACAGGGCATGGCTGGATGGTTTGCCGACAAAATGCCGATATACGAAAAGGTGAGCTTGTTCTCCAGGTATGGTCCATGGCTGGACCGCTTGTGTGCCTGGTCCTACTGCTTAATTGGATTAACAGCACTGTTTTCATGGGTGAGACATCGATATGCACAAAATAAACTGGCTTCCAATAAATAATACCTCATTCTTGACCTTGACCCTGGTCCTGGCCTGCCTGATCGCAGGCTGCAACTCGGCCTTTCCCCTGTCGGAGAGTGCAGACACCCCTCTGAAATCCAGAGCATCTCAAGTGATCTACAATGGACTCAATGATGCTGAACCTATCATCCGGAGTAATGCCGTTGAAGTCGTGGGGTCAACCCGGCTCATGCCCCTGATGCCCAGGGTCGTGCAACTCTTCAGAGACCCGGTCGTACCAGTACGGTTCCAGGCCCTGATTGCAGCCGGCGACATGCGATACACCATGGCCATGCAGGATGTTCAGCAGATCTATATGGAGCCTCAAGAAGACATTAATGTCAGAATGGCCGCAGCCTATGCCCTGGTTCAGATGGGGTCACGCCAGCAGGCGGACTTCTATATGCAGCAGATCAAGAACCCGGACCCCACCATTCGGGCCAATGCCGCCCTGCTGATCGGCAAGGGGGGCCAGCGATCCGGCCTGCCCCTACTGGAGTGGGCCATCAATGATCCACAGTCGGATGAGCGGGTCAGACTTCAGGCGTTGGAGTCCCTGGCCATGCTCCAGTCGCCATCTGCGTACGAAAAAATCTGGACCCGTTTGATCAGTGCCTTCGCAGATGATCGTATCACAGGCATCCGGGCCATGGCCTACCTGGGAAACAATCAGGCCATCAGTGCCATTGCCACGATGCTGGACGATGAGGTCCCTGAAGTCCGCCTTGCAGCAGCCGAACAATTGGGCAAATTGAACGTTGCTGCAGGTGAAAAGGAAGTCATGGACGTCCTAGAAAAACCGGTTTCCGGGGACATGGCCACGCAAATGCGACTAAAAATCATGAGCGCCATGGCCATTGGAGAGATTGACTCAGAGCCCCTGGCCAAGCACCTGCCCAGACTCCTCAAGGATCCCTCGACCATTGTCCAACTCGCTGCAGCCAAGGCAATTTTCAGACGAGGCATGCCGTAGCTCACCACGAATATTCTGAAAAAACGCGTTTTTCAGCCCCTGCAAGCATACCCCATTTAGTGAAGATGGGAAATTTGACTTGACCTAACCCCCCTAAATTTTTACAATTGTGTTTATGTGTAGGCAGGGTGGAACCCAATTATTATACGCGGCCCTCATGTTCAAAATGGGGTCTGGTAAATTTGCTATCGGGCCGTAATCCTGCTGTCTGTTTGTCAAACTGGAACAACCGTTCCGACGCAATTGATAGTCGAAAGGAGCTTGTTTTGAGCACGCTAACCAAGGTTTTAATTATACTGCAAACGGTATTTTCTATTCTCCTCTGCGGTATTGTTGCCACGTACGTAGCCAACGCGAGTGATTACAAGCAAGATTACCAAAGGGCCCTCACAGGCCAAAAATCCGCCGAGGCCAGAGAAGCCAGTCTTAATGACGAATGGGTTGCAGCCAAAGCCTCGCTGGATGAGGCGGAGAAAAAGGCCATGGATCTGGCGCCTGGACTCAATGCTCAGATCGCTCAACTCACGGATGAACTGACCCGCGCAAAGGCCCAGATCGACACATTGAACAAACGCGTCACAGACAGCATGGCCACCATTCAGGCGGCGAACGCCACGGCCTCTCAGCAAACCAAGCTGTATGAAACGGCCCATGCCCAGCTCAAGACCACTGAGAGCGACAAGATCCAACTCAGCAAGGAATATGATGAAACCCAGTCTGTGCTCCTTGAAAAACTGGCAGTGATCGCCAGTCAGGACAAGCAGCTCCGGGAGTTGGAAGAGGAAAAGAGTGAGATCCAGGGACGTCTCGAGCAGTATCTTCGCCAGTACGGCAGAACCCCGGCCCCTGCCACAGCAGCCACGCTGGTCCCTTCCAGGGTCCAAATGGCCCAGCCTGTCAAGGCGATCGGCCTCAAGGGCCTGATCAAGGATCTGGACATCCAGAACAACCTGGCAGAGATCTCTTTGGGCTCTGCAGACGGTGTCAAAGAACAGATGAAATTCATCGTGACCCGCGACAGTCAGTTCATATGCAACATTGTCGTGCTTGATGTGGATGCAGACCGGTCTGTGGGTGTCCTGGAGCTAATCAAGGATACGCCAAAGGTGGGTGACAAAGTCAGCACCAATTAAATCTACAGGCTCTCACTTAACGGCATTTAACATGAGGTCATGATCCATGAGTGCAACCCGAAAGCAAATCACAGTGCCCAGCAACATGTGTACAGCATTTCTTGCCGTGTCATTCGGTATTTTAGTGGCAACAATTGCATTTGTAGCATTTAAATGCTTTACCCAGTACGGTACACTCTTTAAAATACCGTAGATCGTTCGTTGTCATGATTCAACGGTAAAAGCATTACCAACGGCACAGGACCTTGGGAGCAAGTGTCCTTATTTCGAAAGGAGTCGGATGTGATACTGGACAGACTGTTTAGCATGTTCAGTACGGATATGGGTATCGATTTAGGTACCTGCTCGACTTTGGTTTGTGTACGGGACAAAGGCATTGTCTTGAATGAGCCCTCTGTCGTTGCCGTACGCAAAGGCACGAATATTGTCCTCAATAACGGGGAAGCCGTAGGTCTGGTGGCCAGGGATATGCTGGGAAAAACCCCGGGCTCGATTACAGCCATTCGTCCGCTCAAAGACGGCGTGATCAGCGATTTCGAGATCACTGAAGCCATGTTGAGTTATTTTATCCGTAAGGCCCATGGACGCGGAGGTCTCGTGCGCCCCAGAGTGGTCATCGCGGTTCCCAGTGGTATTACCGCCGTTGAAAGACGTGCTGTGATCGACAGTGCTGAGAGAGCCGGTGCCAGACGCGTCTTCCTGGTGGACGAACCCATGGCGGCAGGTATTGGGGCCGGCTTGCCCATCACAGATCCCACGGCTTCCATGATCGTGGACATTGGCGGCGGCACCACGGAAGTCGCGATTATGAGCCTCGCGGATATTGCCACTGCCCAATCCATTCGGATCGGCGGCGATGACATGGACGAGGCCGTGGTCAATCACCTCAAGAAAACCTACAATCTCCTCATCGGTGACGCCAGGGCAGAAAAGGTCAAGATCCAGGTTGGATCGGCCGCGCCTCTGGAAGAGGAACTGACCATGGAAGTGGCCGGGCGTGACACGATATCCGGGCTACCACGTAAGATCGTGATCACCAGTGAAGAGATTCGTGAAGCCCTGCGTGACCCTGTGGCCGCCATTATTGATGCAGTCACCGCGACCCTGGAAAAGGCCGAACCTGAATTGGCCGCAGATCTCATTGATAACGGCATTCACATCTGCGGCGGCGGGTCTCTGCTCCGTGGCATGGACACGGTGCTGGCCAATGCCACGGGGTTGAAGGTCCATGCCGTGGAAGATCCCTTGAGTTGCGTGGCTCGCGGCACGTCAGTCTATATTGAAAATCTCGAACTGTGGAAGGATACCATGGACCACAGTGAACGTGGATGGGAATAATCGCCCAGGTAGTACCAATTTATTGGCACGTACAGAAACGGAAGTCTGCAACGATCTTGGCGAACCATGATAGGCAGTAAGATAACCACGTCAAAACGCACGGTCTTTTTGGGCTGTTTTCTTGGCGCGACCATAGTGTTGCTGGTCCCTCATGGCCTCACAAGCAAGTGCCAGTATGCCTTTCGACGCATGTTTTGCGTGCCCCTGGGCATCAGTCGCAGTCTGACCCTGGCAGCCAGGACTCCCGCCGCACCTGACATCAGCAGCCAGGCGTATCTCCAGTTGAAGAAAGACCACCAGAAACTGGTCAATTACTCTGCCAATCTTGCGGCCATGATTGCCGCCCAACAGGAAACCATCAATCGCCTGACCCTGTTGCGCATGGAACCCGAGTGGCAGAAGCTCGGTTTTGTACCGGCCAGTATATTCACGGCCCTGGGCGATGACCACGTGGTCATCAATCGAGGTGTTCGAGATCTGGTCCAACCCAACTGCTTTATCCTGGCCAACAATGCCATTGTGGGCAAAGTCCTTGAAGCCGGCAAACACCAGGCGACCATTGAATTGATCGGTGACAGCGGCGCCTTTTTAACCGTTTATATTGACACCCCAAAGACCCCGGGCATCCTGCGGGGGCTGGGTCAGGGACGCATGGAGATTCAGAATGTCCCTTACGGACCACCTGTCAAAACAGGCCAATTCGTATACGCCAGCAACCAATCCAAACTGCTGAATATTCCCATTGTCGTGGGCACAGTCTCTGCCTGTGATCGTGATGAAACAACACCCCACCTCTGGAAGATCCAGATGACACCTGCTGTGGATCTGGCGCAGCTGGATCGGGTGGATGTTATCCTGCCCGGCAGACCTTAATGTCGTAGACTATTCTTATCTTCAAGGGTACCGCCATGCACTGGATACGGTTCATGATTCTGATCCTGATTGCCGCCATTGTGCAATCCAGCCTGGTGAGTGTCCTTGCCCTGACCGAGGCCCAGATCAAACCCAATCTGCTGCTCATCCTCATGGTCTTTTTCGCCATTCACTGTCCTGCGCAGGAGGCGATACTCAGTGCCTTTATCATTGGACTGTTTGCGGACCTGATTGGCGCAGGCATGGGACCTCTGCTGCTGGCCTATGGCGTGATCGGGTCTCTGCTTTCTGAAGTGCGTCATGTCATGGTATTGCGCCACATCCCTCAACAGATGATCGCTGTGTTCGCAGCCGGCGGCTTGTGCGGCCTGGTGGCGCTGGTGCTTTTTAGAATCAAGGGCTGCCCGGTCCCCATAGACATGGCGCATTTGGTCCTGTGGCAACCCCTCTACTCGGCAGTCCTGGCAGGCCCGTTTTTCTGGATACTGCCGCATGTCATGTCCATGGGACACTCGAAACATCGCTCTATCATGCCTTGAGGTCTTGCAGTACAATACAAGCCCTATGTTTTACAGTAAACGCGTTAAAATCTTTGTGATCATGACCGGCCTGCTCATGTTGATCCCGATCTTCAGGTTGGCCCAGCTTCAGCTCTTTTCCAGCCCATCTTACCTGGAGGAGGTGGAACGGCTCCAGCGGGGCAGCAGCCACCAGACCCAGACAATCCGGGGCCGGATACTGGACCGAAACGGCGAGGTGATTGCCAGTGAGGTACCTCTCTTCAAGCTGTATGTCACCTATGAAGAGGTCACGTGTTATGCAGATCCAAATGTACAACTGGCTATGAGGTTATCCGCCAGGCAGAGACCCGATCCAGGGAAAGCCCTGGCCGAAGTGGAGGAAAAGATTGGAAAGGGCCTTGAACGCATCGCCTATATCATGAGCCTGTGTGAGGAGTTTGGCTTTTCTGTCCGGGACATTGAACAACGGATCGCGTCGGAAAACGAAAACATCTGGAATCGCCGTATATTTCAGGCGTGGCGCAACAATTGCATGCACTCCCCCCTGTTTCAGGAGAACAAAAACAACATCGGCAGAACCTATGGCGATTTGGTCAGAGCGGATTTTGAACGGGCCTTCCCTGATCCCAACAAACGGGTCCTTATGATCGCGGACCCGGAGTATGCGATCCTTGAAATGAAAAGCTTCTTTCCCCTGGCGGAATTGCGAAACAACGAAGACCTCTTCAGGGCTCAAACCGCCCTACTCACTGAAAAAGGCGTGGAAGTCACGGCCCAGGCCTCCCGCAACTATCCCTACAAAACCGCAGCATCGCAACTCATTGGCTGGGTAGGTCCTGCCACACAATCCAAAGACTTTGAGACCTTTGAGCACGACCGCCTGGCCCAGTACCAGGACGGTGAACTCTGCGGTCGTGGGCGCGGCATTGAACAGGTGTGCGAACCGATTTTACGCGGCAGGCGCGGTGAATTGGTCAATGACATTGACGGCAACCAGGTCGAGCGCACGCCCAAGAGTTTTGGCCAGGATGTGTATCTCACCATTGACATCGAACTGCAGCAGGCCATAGAAAACTATCTTATCACCCACGAACACCGGCCCTGCTGCAAACCCGGCAAAGCGGCTGTGGTCATTGACGTGCAGAGCAATGAGATCCTGGCCATGGTGTCCGTACCGGTGTTTGATCTGAACACAGCCCGCTATCAGTATGACGAGCTGATCCAGGACGAGACAGGCAAACCCCTGCTCAATCGGGCCTTGAGCGAGCACTACCCGCCCGGGTCTGTGGCCAAGCCCATTGTCGCCATTGCCGGCCTGGAATCAGGCACCATCACAGCCCGGGAATCGATAAACTGTCCCAGCACTCCCCCGCCCACAGGGTGGCCGAGGTGCTGGACTCAAAAGCAGCATGGCTACGGGCATGACGTTTTGTGGCCCGGTCAAAACAATGCACGCAATGCCATCAAAGGCAGCTGCAACATCTACTTTTCCCGCCTGGCAGAACGCATTGAACTGCGCACACTCCAATCCTGGTTTTTAAAATTCGGATACGGCCGCGTCGTGCCCCTGACCCGCCCCCTTCAATTCAGCATGGATAAAGAGTATGACTTGAGAACCCTTCGTCAGGCATCCGGTCAAATCATCACCAGTCCCGACCAGAGAAGACTTGCAGGTATTGGCCAGAGCAATATGCGGGTCACGCCATTGCAGGTCGCCATTTCCATGGCCACCCTGGCGCGTCGAGGCGGGTTTCTGAATCCCAGCCTGTTTCGCACCAGTCATACAACCGCATCACGCACACCCCAAGACCTGGCCATCGCCCAGCCTGTCATGGATGTGATCCTGGATGGCATGGACGCCGTGGTCAATGAACTCCACGGATCCGCCCACACGGCCTTTCAGGAGGCAGACTTTGCCCGCTATGGCGTGCATGTGTACGGTAAAACCGGCTCCACCGAAGGCCCTGAAAACGCCTGGTTTGCAGGCTTTGCCAGGGACAAATCAGGACATACCCTGGCCATCTCAGTGGTCGTCGAAGGCGGCCAGAGCGGAGGCACAGACGCTGCCCCACTGGCCCGGGACATTCTCGACATCTGTATCCAACAGGGCTATCTGGGCAAATTGTGACGTTTGGGTGTCCGAAGATTGTCCCACACGTGACGCAGGGCCATCCAGGGATGACGCCGGATCATGCGAGGTCCTGCATAGCGCATCACGGCCGTGACCCTGTCTCTCATGTCACGCTTGTAACAGTGAATGGGACATTTGGCGCAGGTGGGTTTGGTCTCCTGAAACGGGCAGGCCTGCAAACGCCCGAGCGCATACGACAACAGAGCATCACAGTCCGCGCATAGATCCTTTTCGCCATGTTTGTCCCGACAGGTCAGGCGAATCATGGCTTCCACGGTGCGCTGTTCTCTCTCTATCCGGTTCATGGCAACAGGCTGATGGTTTCATTGACCTGGCCGGTGAAGCTCTGAATCACACGCCAGGCCCTGTCGCGTGTGGCATAGTCAGGATACACAGGGGAGCCTGTCACGCCCTTGGAACCCAGGATCCTGGAGACCAGCAAACGGGCCTCCTGGGACTTGTTCAAAGACTCGCCCAGGAGGCGCATGGATTCCTGAGGGGAGTGAAATCCCATGCCATTGCTCGCAGAGATATAATCCCATTGAAACTGGGCGTGACGGATCAACTGGCGTGCGGCCTCGAGTTGTGCCTCTGTGGCACCGGCCTCCATGGCAGCGCCCACATCAAAGTGGGCCTTGACCAGGGCGTCTTCGGCCTGCCAGGTCGCATTCTGCACCTTATCCTGAATGCTCTGGACACGGGCAATGAGCCGGCCTTCTTCCCAGCGATGACACACGGCACAACTGTTGGCCACATTCAGGAGCGGGCTCTGCACGTGGTGGTCTGTAAACTTGATGCCGCCTTCGCTCTTGTAGGGCATGTGACAATCGGCACAGGACAAACCCGCGTACGCATGCACGCCCGTGGAAAACAGTTCGAAATCCGGGTGCTGCGCCTTGACAATCCTGACCTTTGAAATGGGATGCACGTAGTCCGCAAAGTCCTGTTCGTCGTAATACGCGATCATGTTTTCGGCCGTGGTGCCCTTGGCCCATGGGAAGGTCAGGTAGTTTTTGGGGTCGCTCTTGAAGTAGTATTCCACATGGCACTGGGCACACACCAGAGACCGCATCTCCTGGTGTGTGGCGTTGTTGATGTCTTTGCCCATGGCCGTAAAGGCCTCTTTGAGCGCAGGCCGCGTGATTCTGAGCGTCATGGTTCTGGGATCGTGACAATCCTGGCAGCCGATCGGGTGGGACACTTCTTTTTTGAGGTCATGAAAGTTGGCCGCATAAAACGCTTCCACGCCCATGCTGTCCATGAGTCGCGGGACATCCGTACTCTTGCAGGTCATGCAGGTCCCGGCATTGTACGGCACCTTGAGCCGCTTTGTCTTGGTCACATCCTCCAGCGCATGGTAGTGGCCCCGGGCCTGCAGATACTCCTTGCTGAAGCCATACCCGGCAAACAGAATGACCTGACGCGGGTCTTCTTCGAGATAGTCCCGAGGAAATGCGCCCCCGTACTTGGTGAGTGTGTCATCCACGCGGGTTTGCAGATAGGACTCATATTCGCGGGGATAATTCTGACCCCACACGGCATTGTCAGGCTCCCAGTCGGCGATGGGCGTCAACACCATGGACGGACGCTGCGACTCCCATCGCCGCTCCATAATACTCACGGCCAGCAGACCCAGCAACACCACCGCGATCACGGCCAGCAGTGTGACAATACCACCCACCCAGGTTGACTTCGAAGCTTCTTTTTTCGCGTGTTTGTATTTTGGCTTACTCATGAGAGTCCCCTTTTTTCATCCACTTCAGCCCGGCATCCGGCAGTCCCGGCCTGAGGACCTCGGGAGACGCAGAAAGGCTGTGTACCTGACCGTGAATATTCTGATGGCAGCGCCAGCAGGTCTGTTCGGACGTGTCAGCCAGCCGGATCATGGCCAGTTGATCCTTGTGACATCGGATACAATTCGACTGGATCACGGGCCTGGCCATGCTGGACAGCGTCAGCACCTGGGGCTCCTGCCGGGCGGTATAGACCACCGAATGCTTGACGCCGTCCATGGCTTTAAACGCATACTTGCCCACCACGTTGTTGTGAGGCACGTGACAATCCATACACACGGCCACACGGGCATGACTGCCCCGCCGCCACGTGGCATAGGCATCCGTCATCACATGACAATTCATGCAGGTTTCCGGCGCATCGGACATATACGACACGGCGTTGGAGATGCGCACCACAAACAGGAACATGCCGATCGCCGTACCCACGGACAGACACATCACGATCTGAAGGCCTTTGGGTAGTGCATTGAAGTGATTTCGGACTGATTGCCACATCATAATCGTTCCTTGAATAACTACGATGGGTCGAGCTTACCCCTGGAAGATTACACGGTCAACTCATTTTTAAAATCCGAGATACCTTTTCATGGATAGACAAAAGACACGTTATTGAGAAACTTCAGACGCTCGGGAATCTCCTGTTTCTTTTCGATCAAAGGGACACCTCTGGCATCCAGATAGGTCAACGTCCTGTCAAGTATCTCTGCCACCACAGGCCCCGACACGGTACCGCCTGTGTAGCCCTTGTTCAGCTTTCGATTGGGGTGGCGTATCGTGACCAGCACCACCACCGCAGGATCCTCGGCCGGTGCCCCGCCAATGAACGACGCCATGAATGCGTTCTCTTCATAGCCTGCACCGTCAGACCTGGCAATTTGAGCAGTCCCTGTCTTGCCGAATACCTGCCAGCGTTTCAGAGCTGCCTTTCTGCCGGTCCCCTCAGGGTGATTAATCACGGCAACCAGTGCGTCTTGTACCAAATATTTGGCAATGTCCGGGTCAATGATGTATCCCACCTGACTGGCAATTTCATATCCGGAATGACGGCGTTGAGGCAGTCCATCCGTGCCCACAAACGCCTGGATCACATGGGGCTGAACCATACGTCCCTCATTGGCCAGCACACTGAACGCACGAATTAATTGCACTGCGGACACACAGATGCCCCCCTGGCCAAAGGGCAGACGGGCCACAGCATAGCCTGGACTGACCGACTCATCCGGATTCTTGAGCACCCCAGGGCTTTCCTGGGGCAGATTCACACCGGTACGCTGGCCAAAGCCAAACAAACGAAGCCCTTTGTACAGCCTGTCGCCCCCCATGCGAATCCCAATCTTGGCCATACCGATATTGCTGGAATGAATCAGGATCTCTTTGGCAGTCAGGTCGGGATACGTATGATCATTGTATTCGGTAATGGGCCCGGTGTTTCTGCCTTTGTACGTCCCCTTGAAGCGTCCCATTTCGCAATAGATCTTTTCATGTTTCTTGATCACCCCCTCATCCAGCGCCAGGGCCACCACGATCGGCTTGAGTACACTGCCCGGCTCAAACCAGTCCTGGACCGCATGATTCTGCTGGCGGGCCAGATCGTCTTTGCTGGCCGACGGATCATAATCGGGCAGGGAGACCATGGCCAGGATGGCACCGGTCCGGGGATTGGCCACAATGGCACAGGCGGACTCGGCTTGATACTCACGCCATTGCTTTTCCAGTGCCTTGTGCACGAATCCCTGAATCGTCGTGTCCAGGGTCAGGATCATACCCTGACCATACGTCTCCTGAACAGGGATCATCTCAGATTGGTTCAGCACACTGATGGGCCGCCGTTTTATGTCAGACAGGAAATACTGATCCTGCGATTCTCCGGCCAACTCCTTGTTGTACACGAGCTCGAGACCTGCCTGACCATACCCTTCACGCCCCACATAGCCCACCACATGGCTGGTCAGTGGTCCCATGGGATAGTAACGCTGCCACTGCAGCTCGACACCAATGCCCCGAAACTTGACCACAGCATTGCACTGCGCCTGCGTGGCCTCAGTCTTGATGACCATGTATTGTTTATGCCGATTCTTGACGATCGTCTGGGCAATCTCTCCGGCGTCCATGCCCAGGATTTCGGCCAGCGCGCTGGCCGTTTCAATGGGTCTTTCAATGATCTGAGGGTCTGCAAAGATGACACGGGTCTGATTGGCAGCCGCCAGGATATTGAGACGGGCATCCAGAATCGCACCTCTCGGGCCCTGCTGCGGTGTCCGGGTGCGCTGCTGCACGAGACTCACATCCACATAGTGCTCATGCCTTTCAACCTGGATATAGTAGCAGCGTGCGCCCAGCCCCACAAACATCCCCATGACCAGGCACATCAAGCCAACGATGGCCTTTCGTCTGGGTCCGGGTTCTGCCTTGAGGCTCTTTTTTTTCCGACCACGTGCCATATCGACCTTCAGGGTTGAGGGGATTCAGTGGATTCCAGGCCCCGTAGAATGGCACTGGGATTGATGGATTGTTCGAGTTCCAGTTGTTTTTGCCAGAGCTGACGTGTGAGTTGATTGTGCTGACCTTGACACACCCTCAATTCATAAAACATGCGATGATTGGCATCACGCAGAAAAATGCTCAGTATTAAAGCAGCGACAAAGCAGAAAATGACAAAGATAAAACACAGGCGTGACATCATTCTTCTTTTTATCCAGGGGAACCCAGGACGTCTGTCCTAGGGCGCAGGCAGTTTCAACAGCATACCCGGTTTCAGCGAGTTTTCATCAGGAAGCAAGGACACGTTCAATTTGGCAATTTCCGGATAACGGCCACCATTGCCCAATTGAGACATCGCTATTTTCCACAGGTTGTCCTCTTCCTTCACCGTATACAGAATGGTCTTTGGGGTAGACTCAACCGCAGGTACCGGCAAAGGTGTGCCCACGCTTTCCACGGGCACTGTGATCTCCTCGATCGCCTTGGACGCCGCAGGTGACAGTGCAGGAATGATGAGTTGCTGACCCTCTTTTACAGCATTGGCAGACGGCAAAATGTCGCGATTGGCCGTAAAAATGGCGGTGATATTGGCCAGTTTATTCCCCTCGTCCGGGCCATAATACCGCAGGGCAATCTTGCCCAGATTGTCCCCCTTCTTGACTTCACACACCTTGGGCCACGCATTGACCTTTTTAGCCATCTGCCGCTGCAGAAGATTCGGATTCATGGTCGCCACCTGAGCTTCCTGCATCTCCTGAATGATGTTGGCGGCCTGATCCTGCACTACAGGATCCACCGAAGGCAGGGTCATCTGGTCGCGAACAGACAGGTCTGCATGCAGCATGCCGTATGGGCTTTCCATGTAGCGTTGGGCATTTTGCTCTCTGGCACCCAGATCAGGGGCCGTTTCCTGATAATTCGCAAGATTGTACGTCAGTTCGTTGGGGCTCTGCGTTCGGTCAAAACCAGGCAAGCCATTGATGACAAAGGCAATTACAAAAATAAAAATAAGCCCTAATAGTAATCCAATTTTTGTATCAGATGTCATGGTACAGCTCCTTGCAACCTTTATTGATCCAGCGGTCCCTTTTCGGATCAACCTCAAACAACTCCATGTTCCTTGCACATACTATTCGATTCGCTGGGCGATCCTGAGTTTCGCACTGCGTGCCCTGCGATTGACCTGCACCTCGTTTTCAGTGGCGACCAGCGGTTTCTTCGTGAGCACCCTGTAGATGCCCTCGCTGGCCTTGCCTCGAAAATCGTACTTGACCAGTCGATCTTCCAGACTGTGAAAACTGATCACTGCCAGACACCCCTGAGAATTCAGCAGATCAGGGGCGCAGGCCAGTAATTGAGTCAAATTGTCCAACTCATGATTCACTGCAATTCGCAGGGCCTGAAACGTCCGCGTCGCAGGGTGGATCCGTGCCCTTTTCTTCTGGCCCGGCCGATATAGCGCCTTGCACACAATCGCAGCCAACTGCCCTGTCGTCGTGATCTGTTCTGTCTCTCTGTGGCGTACCACATAGCGTGCAATACGCCTGGAGGCCCGATCTTCACCAAACTGAAAGATCAAATCTGCGAGACTTGTTTCGTCCAGTCCATTCACTATATCGGCAGCAGAGGTCTCCAAGCTCCTGTCAATTCTCATATCTAATGGCATATCTTCTTGAAAACTTATGCCAATTTTTAAATCCGACAACTGATCAGAGGAATATCCCAAATCTGCAAGTATAAAATCCACACGTTCAATGCCATGCGCGGCCAGGGCCTCTCTAATGCCTGCAAAATTGGAATGAATCAAAAGGACTCGACACGCAAGATCCTTGAGGCGTTGACTGGATCTCGCCAATGCGTTTTCATCCACATCAAAACCTATGAGTGTACCACCCGGCCCCAATTTCTCACCAAACAGGAGGCTATGACCTCCTTGTCCTATGGTGGCATCCACCAACGTGCCATCCCTTGGCACAGCGACCTGTTTGGTTAATGTCTCTGCCAGAACCGGAATGTGTTCAACCGTGAGTTCTTTGCCGGCCTCTGGATTTTGTGCATTCTCTGCCTGATTTGCCACATTCACTCAACCTGACGGGATAGCGGTTACCCCACTGCCAAGCCCCTTGCCTGCACGGACAGATGCTCTGCCATGGGAGAAAAACTTATGCCTGCGAAGCGATCATCCATCCTCTGGAGATGAGCCAAACGGTCCTTCAACACCTCCATGGATTCCAGCGCCTTGGTATCCACAGGTCTTGCCCCTGTCAAAGAATCACTTACAATGTGACAATGATCCCAATCCATTCCAATCATGTCGCCTCCATCAGACTAGGGTTCTAGGATTCCTCGTTTTGTTTCTGCAACACACAACGCCTGGCCTCAGACATCTGCCTCTGGTATTGAGTCATATGATCAGACACATAACGTTCCCAATCCTCTTCATTCCACAACTCGATATGATCCCTGACACCAATCAGGGTAATCTGAGCCTTTAATCCTGCTCGCTTGCGAAGTCTATCGTTGAGCAGGAGTCGTCCCTGACTATCCAGCTCAACTCGACTTGCAAAGGCAAAACTGATTCGTTCAAATGCAACTGCTTCATCCGCAGCACCTGCATCTGGTGCCATTGCACTCGCAATACGTTCAAAGTACCTTTCCGGATACAGACACAAAATGCCATTGGCACCCAGAACAAGATAAAAATTGCTGCCATGCGTATCCGCATCGATCTGGGCACGCAGCTTGTTAGACACAAGCACACGTCCCTTAACGTCTACCACATGTTGGTATTCGCCTGTCAGTAACAGCATGGCCAATTCATCCACTTAACTCACAATACCTGGGCAAGTCTACCACTTTCCTCCACCTTGTCAACACTCACTCCCACAATTACACAGCTTTTTCCACAAATTTCAAGTTATAGGACGTTACCAAGGTTATAAACCACTGCCATAGCCCCCCACTTGGCCCCACTTTCGCGGGAGTTGGAATCAGGATTCGAGTACTGGGAGCCTGTCGGAGTATTCGATCTGGCTTCGAGCGGCCCTTTTTCCGCCTGCCTGCATCCGGCTGTATCGACGATAAAACAAACATCGCCTGCTTCGCCGTCTTTGTCAGGCGAAAAAATTGCTCGCTCTCGGGCCTAC
>JAIPFM010000103.1 GCA_021736645.1 Phycisphaerae bacterium
TCCGGGGCATTGACTGCAAGTGGCATGATGACCCTGACGTGTACAGGAAGGTTGTGGACTTTCTCAAGCAGGATGCGATGTCTCTGGGGGCCCTGGTGACCACCCACAAACTGGATCTGTTGAAGGCGGCCCGCGACCGCTTCGAGTGGCTGGATCCCTATGCCGAGCAGCTGGGAGAGGTCAGCTCGATTTCCAAGCGCGAGGGTCAACTGAGAGGCCATGCCAAGGACCCTATCTCCAGCGGCCTGTCCTTTGAAGCCGTGACCACGGAGGACTGGGCGCAGGCCGGTGCAGACGTGTGTCTGCTCGGTGCGGGCGGATCATCTCTGGCATTGACCATCTACCTCATGAATCTTCCGAAAGAGCGGCGCCCCTCCAGGATTCTGGTGACCAACCGAAGCGAGCCTCGCCTCGATGAGATGAAGGCCGTGCATGCCGACATGGACTGCACCATCCCCGTGGACTATTTCCTCTGCCCCGCGCCGGATCTGAACGATAGAGTCGTGGCGCAGCTCAAGCCCGGGTCCCTGGTGATCAATGCCACGGGTCTGGGCAAGGACGCGCCCGGGTCGCCGGTGACGGATGCCGTGACATTCCCGGTACAGGGCATTGCCTGGGACTTCAATTACCGAGGCAATCTCGTGTTTCTGGATCAGGCCCGAGTCCAGCAGGCTGCCAGGGGCCTGCGTATTGAAGATGGATGGGTGTATTTTGTGCACGGCTGGCGATGTGTCATGGAGGAGGTGTTCAACCTGACCATCCCTGCAAGCGGTCCTGAATTCGATCGACTCTGCGATATTGCAGCTGAGGCGCGTCAATGAGACTACCCCCCAAGAATACCACCCGGTCTTTGGCCGGAACCAAAGAAAATACCTCTCGCGGAGCTCGCAGAGACCGCAGAGACAAAATCAGATTAGCAGAAATCTCAGCGTTCTCTGCGAGAGATTTTCTACCCCACGCATTGTCAGAAAGATACGAGTCCGGAGGGCACATGATCCGGAATGAATATGTTAGCGTTTTGAAGTCAGCATCACAGGAGAATACAGTATGTCGATGGCACAGATGAGGTCTTTGTTAACAAGCTTCGACCTGCAAACGGGCCTGTCGCCAGACCGGCCGTCCATTCAGCGCAGGCTGTCCGCCATGGCGGGGATGTTTTACAACGAAGCCCGATATGCCGAGATGCTGGCCGAAGAGGACTCGCTGATCTATGAATTTTACGACATGGGCGTGCCGGCCCAGGCCGGTGAAATTGCCTTTGGTACGAGCATTACCTATCCGGGCAGGGTGGGCGATGAATACTTCATGACCAAGGGCCACTTCCACACGATCCTGGAGACCGGTGAGGTGTATTACTGCCTGCGTGGCCAGGGCATGATGCTCATGGAAAATCCGGAGGGCCGCTGGGAAGCCCAATCCCTGACGGCCGGAGCCGCCGTGTATGTGCCCCCTCGCTATGCGCACCGCAGTATCAACGTGTCACCCACTGACCCCCTGGTGACTTTTTTCGCGTTCCGGGGTGACGCAGGGCATGACTACGGCACCATTGAGACCAAGGGATTCAGAAAGCTGGTGGTGGACAAGGCGGGCCGCCCTGACATCATTGACAACCCCAGGTGGAAAGAGGCATGATGAAGATACTGGTGACACCGAGATCCGTGACAAAGAACGGCCATCCGTCTCTGGAGGCGCTGAGCGCAGCGGGCTACGAGGTCGTATTCTCTTCGCCGGGGAGCTTTCCCACGGAAGCCGAGTTACTGACGCTGCTTCCCGGGTGCGTGGGGTATCTGGCCGGTGTGGAGACCATCAGCGCCTCCGTACTGGAGTCTGCCGGGGACCTGAAGGTGATCAGCCGAAACGGCACGGGCGTGGACAGTGTGGATATCGCCGCCGCGGCCAGATGCGGGATCACCGTGTGCCGGGCCCAGGGGGCCAATGCCCGTGGTGTGGCGGAATTGACCTTTGGTCACATATTGGCTGCGGTCCGATCCCTGCCACTTTCCGACCATCACATGAAAAACGAGCAATGGCAGCGACGCAAGGGGATTGAATTGGAAAATCATACGCTGGGTCTGGTGGGGTGCGGCAAGATCGGCCAACTGGTTACGGGATTTGCCCTGGCATTCGGTATGAAGGTCAGGGCCCATGATCCCTATCCGGATCAAACATTTTTACCTGAGGGAAACTTTGAGTACAGGTCTCTGGACGAGATTCTGAGCGGCTCGGACATCCTCAGTCTGCACTGTCCTGCACAGGCCGACGGTGCACCGCTGATTGATTCTGCGGCCATTGAAAAAATGAAGCAGGGCGTCACCATTGTCAATACGGCACGCGGGAGTCTGCTGGACACCGAAGCACTTCTCGCTGCCCTGGACACAGGTCACGTGGCCGGCGTGGCCTTGGATGCCTTTGACTCCGAACCGCCCACGGACTGGCGACTTGTCAAGGACCCACGCGTGATCGCGTCCCCCCATATCGGAGGGTTCACGCAGGAAAGTGTGGATCGGGCCATGTACGCGGCCGTTGAAAACCTGTTATCAGTATTGTCAGAGTGAAATGAAGATGATCACAACGGTCAACACAGCATTGGCAGATTGGCAGACCATGCCTCTCCGGTCCGGTCAGATCGCGGCCTGGTGGCTGGGGCAAGCAGGATTTCTGTTCCGCCATGGGGACGTGAGTTTCATCATTGATCCCTACCTGTCTGATTCTCTGGCCGTGAAATACAGGGACAAACCCTTCAAGCACATCCGTATGATGCCCGTACCCATCGAACCGGCAGCCCTGACGGGCATTGACTGGATATTCTGCACGCATCAGCACACGGACCACATGGACGGCGTCACACTGCGGGCCCTCATGGCGGCCAGTCCGGACTGTCGACTCATCGCATCCAAGGCCGCAGCGCATCATCTCGTGGATGTGATCGGCATGGATCGCACGCGTCTGGCGCTGGTCAATCCCGGTCAGCACCTTGAACTGCATTCCGGCTTTACCGTGGATGTCATGGCCTCCGCGCATGAGGCCCTGGACTGCGACGACGCGGGCCATGCCCTGTACCTGGGGTTTGTCTTTGACCTGGCAGGGACACGCCTGTACCACAGCGGCGATTGCGTACCGTTTGAGGGATTGGCGGACACGTTGAAAGACCTTCGTGTGGATATGGCCATGTTGCCGGCGAATGGACGTGATGCACATCGCACAGAAAGCGGTGTACCCGGCAACTTCCATTTTGAGGAAGCCGTGTCTCTCTGTGAGGAAGCCGGAATTGATGTCCTGGTGGTACATCATTTCGGTATGTTTGATTTTAATACTGTAGATCCTTCTGCATGGCAGGCGAAGCGTGACGGGCTGGATGGCCGTCTGCAGATCGTGGTGCCTCAGATAAATCAGGGACTGTTGATAACACGTTAGCCAAGTGCGGCTAAAGTGGGGTTCACGGTTAAAAAAGGTCACAGTTCACGGTTGGTTGTTGCTAAATTGGTTTATTCCACCAACGGTGAACCACTTTGGCGAAATGCTTGATTCGCTAGAGTATTACTTATCTTGTTAAGAAGGGAAGACTGACATGAAAACGCAATATTGGGTATTTTTGCTGGTGGTGCTGGTGGTGAATAGTCTGGCGTGTGCAGCAGGCCTGACGGATTGCTACACCAAGGCTGACACGTGGGCTGACACACTGGTGAGAACGCGTGCAAAGGCCCTGGAGTTGATGAAGGCTTCTTCGGCCCTGCCCACGCTTGGCCCGTGGTACAGCACCCGACCCATTGAGGCAGAGAACGTGACCGTGAATCACTTCCCGGATGTCAGGGTCGATGTGACAGTTGAATCCGCTGATCCCGGTCTTCGCTGGAGACAACGCGGGTATGAGGATGGGAAAGTCACTGACCTGAGGCTGCGTCCCGGTAATGTCATGTATTTCTTTCGGACGATTACCGTCCGTGAGGCCATGCAGTCAGAGGTCTTTTTGAGCTGTGATGATGCCATGGAGGTATGGCTGAACGGTAAGAAGACATTTTCCGTGAACGAGAACCACAGAATCCAGGCGGATCAGCACGTCGTAGGACTGGACCTTCATGAGGGCGAGAATCAGTTTTTGATGAAGGTGTATAACAGTGTCGGCGGCAGCGGCGTCTATTTCAGTTTGAAAGGCACGGAGAGTTCATGGAACCGAAGCTATGAACAACTCAGTCGTCAACTATGGCAGGATTTTCCTGTAGAGATGGACTGGTGGATGCAGGGGGATCGTCTGGTACAGGGCAGGCTGCCTGAGATGAGTGAAGGCGTCAGAAACTATTTCAAGCCTGTGCGTGACACCGCCCTGGAGCGGCAGTGGATCGAGACGGTCCTGGGCCAGTTGCCTGCGCCCGATGCGGCACCCCTGCGGAAAATGCTGGTGTCGCTGTCTTCTGCCGATGCGTCCGTACAGGACGTGCGATGGTTGACACTGTACACCCAGGCCTGCAATCAACGCAGGCAGCAGCGTCTGGCCGACGTGGCTGCCAATTATCCCCAGATCCTCTTCATCAAACGGCATCCAGTCCAGCCGTCTTTCTTCGGGTATACAGAGGGGCAATCGGATGCGCAGGCTGAGAGTCACTTCTTGCCCGGATCGGCCCTGTGCCTGATGACGTTCAAGGGATCCCGGGACATTGAAGTGGAAACACTCCTGGACGATCCCACCGGTGTGATCCGGGACATGGACGTGTCCTGGGACGGTCAGCGGATTCTGTATGCCCACAAGAAGAGCCGCGAGGACGACTATCATCTCTACGAAATGAATGCCCAGACCCGGACCATCCGTCAAATTACCTCAGGCAAGGGCGTGGCCGACTATGAAGGCCGCTATCTGCCTGATGGGGACATTGTCTTCTCGTCGTCACGCTGCGTACAGACCGTGGACTGCTGGTGGACTGAAGTGAGCAATATGTACCGGTGTGACAAGGACGGTCGGTATCTCCGGCGACTGGGATTTGATCAGGTGCACACCCTCTATCCAGCCGTGCTGAATGACGGGACGCTTGTGTACACGCGATGGGACTACAATGACCGGGGCCAGGTGTTTCCGCAGGGCCTGTTCCAGATGAACCCGGACGGGACCGGTCAGAAGCAGTATTACGGCAACAACAGCTGGTTTCCCACGACCACCAGTCACGTGCGTAGCATCCCCGGAACATCCAAGGTTCTGGCCGTACTCATGGGCCATCACTCGTGGCAGGCCGGCAAACTGGCCCTCATTGACCGGAACCAGGGCCGCCAGGAAGACAGCGGTGTGCAGCTCGTCGCCCCATGGCGGGACAATCCGCTCCAGGATAAAATTCGCAAGGGAGAATATCGTGTGGACGGGTATGGCCAGGACGAAGAGCTGTTCCGGCATCCCTGGGCGCTCAACGAGGACCAGTACATCACGGCCATGACACCTGACCGCAATGCCCGCGGAAACGGGACACCTTTTATGCTGTATTACGTGGACAAGTTCGGTCATCGGGAAGTGCTGGTCGCGGACCGTGACATCTCCTGCGACCACCCCATCCCCCTGGCGTCGCGACCCCAGCCCCCGGTCAAGGCGGCTGTGGTCGATTATGCCAAGGACAGCGGGACCTATTTTATGGAGGACGTGTATGTCGGCCCGGGGCTCAAGGATATTCCGAGAGGCACGGCGAAAAAGCTGCGTGTCGTGTCACTCGAATACCGCGCTGCGGGTGTGGGCAACAACAGCAGCGGGGGTGAGGCAGGCGGGGCCATGATCAGCACGCCCATCAGCGTGGGCAATGGCTGCTGGGACGTCAAGAAGATCTGGGGAGAAACACCGATCCAGGCCGATGGGTCCGCGTTCTTCAGGGTCCCTGCACGCACACCCGTGTATTTTCAGGTCATCGACAAGCAGGGATCTGTCGTTCAGACCATGCGATCCTGGTCCACGCTCATGCCCGGCGAGCACCTGTCCTGCATCGGATGTCACGAGGACGAAGGTGTGGCACCCTTGAACGCCAAACGAACCATTGCCATGCAAAAGGGGCCCCAGGACCTCACGCCTTTTTACGGGCCGCCGCGCGGATTCAGCTTTGCCAGGGAAGTGCAGCCCATCCTGGATCAGCACTGCATCAGTTGTCACGATGGCTCAGAGGGTGAGGACAAGGCCTTCAGCCTGACCAGTCGTCCCTACCATGATACCACGGCCAAACGCTTCTGGAGCGAAGCCTACCTGGCCCTGACCGGGTCCAAGCCCAAAGAGCAGGCACAGGGTGACAGTTTCAGAGACGTGGTGAATTGGATTGAAGCCCAGTCGCGTCCCAGCATGCTGCCGCCCTATTACAAGGGCTCGGCCAAGTCGACCCTCATGAAGAGTCTGCGCGAGGGTCACGGCAAGACCCGGTTGGACCAGGAGGCCCTGGACAAAATCGCGGCCTGGATCGATCTGGGCGTGCCGTTCTGCGGGGACTACCTGGAGGCCAATGCCTGGAATCAGGCCGAAATGGACAAGTACATGCGCTATCAGCGCAAGCGCGAGGCCCTGGCCCTGGAGGATCATGAGAACATAGAGAGGTTGTTCGCAGAACAGTACAACGCCACGATCGAGATGCCCGAGCCGGAACCTCGGTATCAGGAGTATCTGACAGCCGGCCCGGGTCTGAATGCCAAACGTAAGCAAAAGACGGACTGATTTCTTTTGGGAAGGAATGAGACACCATGCGAATACATCCTGCATGGCTTATGTCGATGCTGCTGAGTGCGGGCGCATGGACTGCAGCGATCGATGCGTCTGAGATCGTCGGCTTCACACCCTTTGGCGGGACATGGACCCTGTCGCGTGATGAACTCTCCTGCCAGGGCGGTCCCGGCCCCAGGCTCATCTGTGACCTGCCTGCGTTCAGTTCAGGTGAAGTGGGTGTGGAGATCCTGTTTCCTGCGCACGCGAGCGGTAATGCCGGCCTGGTGGTCAAGGCCAGTGACTGCGGCATCGGTGCGGACGCCTTTAACGGGTACGAGATCGCGCTGGAGACCAGCGGCCGCCTGATCCTGGGGCGGCACCGCCAGAATTTTGAATCCATCCAAACGATCCCGTGTGCCGTGCCGCTCAACCAGTGGCTTTCGCTGGTGGTCAGGATGACCGAGACCCAGTTCGAGGTCCTCCTGAACGGCAAGTCCCTCGTTCAGTATGAAGATCGAGAACACCCGCTGCCACGCGGTCAGGTCGGCCTTCGCAACTGGCAGCGAGGATCGCGCTACCGCAACTTCTGGGTTCGCACAAACGGAGCAAAGCAAGCAATCCCATTTGATTTGCCCTATGCGGAAGGCATACGAAAGTACGATGATGCCACAGTCAGTTTTGATCCCCAGTGGCAGCCCACGGTCGTGAGTCACGACCCTCCCTATGGCATGCGGTCTGACGCGCCCGGTGCCCGGGTGACGCTCGATTTTACAGGCACGTCCGTAGATCTCGTGCATCAGGCCGGGACACTGGGGGCGTGGGGTGTGATCGCTTCCGATACAGGGCAGTCATTCGGCCTGGCCAGCGTGGCCGTGGACGGCCAGCCGGTCGCGGCCCTCGCCAACGCCGTGACTCTGGATGCGCAGGGCCGCGCCGTGATCGACACGAGTCAGCGCGGACGCACCCCCCTGGTGCGGGGATTGCCTGTCGCACGGCACCGCCTCACACTGACCAACCTGGGGCGGTCGCGTGAGCCCGGCGGCAGCGCAGCTGTGGTGGTTGTGGGTTTTGTGGTGGACACCGAACCCTGTGACACGCTGCTCAAGCGACGGGCTTGGCGAGGTGCCGATGCCGTACGCATCAGCCAGGGCTGGCGCAAACGTGCCGCTCAACTGGCCGCCTCGGTCCGGGAGGCACAGGACCTGGCCCGGATCGAAGCCATGGTCACGGCCTCCCGTGAACTGGAAGCCGCGTCGGCCCGCATGCGTTCGCTCCGCGCGCAGGCGCCGTGGTCGCCCATGGCCGAACGGGAGAGGGCCTGCTGGACACCGAACGCAGAGACCCAGGCGTACCTCGACCGACTCGCCGCCTTGAAACACCGTGTGGATCGCCAACTCGCCGCTGTGGATGCCTTGAGCTTCGAGTCCCTGGACGACCCTCGATACACCTCGCTGCTGGCGGACGTACGCGCCCTGGACCGTGACATGAATGAGGCGTTCGATGCGGAGGTGAGATCGCTGGCACCGATCATCTTCTTTACCGGTGCACCGCTTCGATCCGGTGCCGTGCCCAACTATGTGTGGCAGAGCGAACCGGACCGCGGCCAGTGGGGCTGCAGCATTCGCACGTGGGACCCTGCCCGTCCTCAGGAGCCTGCCAGGGTGATCTTTGAAGACACCGACTCGATCATCTTCGATCTAAATCTTTCGTACGATGCCAAGACAGTTTTCTTTTCCATGCGGAGAAACCGTGCGCAGTGCTGGCAGATCTATGAAATGGGTGTGGACGGCTCAGGTCTCAAGCAGATCACGCACGGACTGCACTATAATGTGTGCCCTGTACCGCTGCCTGACGGGCGCATCGCGTTTCTGTCCAGCCGCACACCGGGCTACCACACGGTGTGTCAGTCGGGTCCCTCCACGCACGTGACCGTGATGGACCGCGACGGGTCCCATGCCCGTGACCTGAGCACCAACACACTGAGCGATTTCGGACTGAGTATGCTCCAGGACGGTCGGCTGCTCTTTACGCGCTGGGAATACGTGGACGTGACACTCACGTACCGTCAGAGTCTCTGGACCCAGTTGCCGGATGGTCGACAGTTTCAGCTCTATTTCGGCAACACGATCCTGGACCCTGCTACATTCTGGCAGGCACGCGAGATTCCGGGACGCAATGCCGTGGTATGCACCATGGCGCCGCATCACAATTCGCCGTACGGCGCGATCGGTCTGATCAGGAACCAGTTCGGTGTGGAAGCACCCCGCGATGTGGGCTTTCGATGGATCACGAACGAGTTCCCGGCCGTGCTGGACCTGGATCTGTTCTGGTCGTACCGCGATCCGTATCCTGTGGGGGAGAACCGCTTCCTGGTGTCGTATGGCGGCGGCGGAGTGAATCGCTTTCGCATCTTTCTACTGGACGACCTGGACAACCAGCAGCTGGTGTACGAAGATCCGGACACGAGCTGTTTCTATGCACAGACACTCCTGCCTCGACCTGTGCCGACCACTGTGGCGGAGCCCGGGACCGAAGACACGGTGCGCACGCTCCACGTGCCTGCTGCGCCCCCGGGACAGCCTGACGATCTAGACGTGCCGCTCGGCACCTTCTTTCTGGCGGATGTGTATCAGGGGCTCCAACCCTATGTCAGGCGAGGTCAGGTAAAGACCCTCCGCATCATGGAGCAGTTGCCCAAGACCGTGGACCGGACCTGGTACACGGTCCTGGACCAGGGACCGCTGATGGGCGCGTCGTCGTACTATGCCAAGCGCGTGTGGGGCTATGCGCCCGTGGAGGCCGACGGATCCGCCTACTTCGAGGCCCCGGCCGGCAAGGAGATCTACTTCCAGGCGTGCGACGAGGCGGGCCGCGAACTCCATCGCATGACGTCGGCCACGCAGCTCATGCCGGGAGAGACCCAGAGCTGCGTGGGCTGTCACGAGAGCCGCCAGTCTACAGCGCCCACCTCGGCGCGTACGGCGCTGGCCATGCAGCGGCCGCCCACGCGTCTGACCCTGCCCCCCTGGGGCAATGCGGGCATTCTGGATTACAGCCAGGTCATTCAGCCCATACTCGACCGGCACTGTGTGACATGTCATGAGGGGACCGATCCGGACGGCGGTGTGCTGCTGACAGGAGACTATACGCGTTTCTTCAACATGTCGTACGATCACCTGGTCATGCGCACCCATGCCGATGAAGTGTCACGCGATCTGTACACAGGACGCAGTCGTGACCTGCCCATGGTCCAGAGTCTGCATCTTCTGTACGGCATCATGGTGCCGTTCAAGCCCGGTCAGAGCGGGTCACAGGTGAGCCGCCTGCCGGACTACTTTAAAGAGGCCCACTGCAGGGCCCAGGTGCCTCCTTCCGACCTGCGCCGGATCTACGAGTGGATTGATGCGATGATCCCGTACTATGCCACCACGGATTATGCCCATCTGGAGGCCAGGTCCAATCGAGACAAGTGGGGCGACCCGGACCGAAAGGATATCCTCGCATGGTTCACTGAGGGCTTTGCCCCTGTGTACGATGTACGATGCGCCTCGTGCCATGGGAAAACCACCGCTGACCTGGGCCTGCCTCAGCCTGAACAGTGGTCGTGGATCAACCTGACGAGGCCTGATTGGAGTCCTGCACTCACAGCGCACCTGGCCAAGGCAGCCGGTGGACAGGGGATTGGGGCTCAGGGATTTGAGTTTGCCGGGACCAACGATCCTGACTATCAAACCCTGTTGAAGGCCATCACCGAAGGCAAACGCAAGGCATACGAAACCCCTGAGGCCGACATGCCGGGATTCGTGAACCGGTCTGCTGACCGGGCGTTCAGATACCGTGACTCCAATGTATCAGTCACAAAGTCTTTGAAATAAAAGTCAATATAATCTTGAACAGGAGACTATGATGTTGAATTCATACAGGTATTGGATGATTGGACTGTGTTTCACATTGGCTGCAGTGGGTATGGTCAAGGGACAGACAGGGCTGGTCAAGTCGGAATTTATCTACGAGGAGGCCCCGTTTCCGAGCTGTCACGCCTCCACCATTGTGGAGACGAAAAATGGTCTCGTGGCTGCCTGGTTTGGCGGTACCGCAGAGCGGAATCCTGACGTGGGCATCTGGGTGTCCCGGTGGGAGGACGATCATTGGACTGAGCCCGTGGAAGTAGCCAATGGCGTGGGATTCAGGGCGAATCGACTGCCCACCTGGAATCCGGTTCTGTTTCAGCCCAGGACCGGACCGCTCATGCTCTTCTATAAAGTGGGTCCCAGCCCCAGTACCTGGTGGGGGATTTTGAAGACGAGCGTGGACCAGGGCAAGACGTGGAGCGAAGCCCGTACTCTGCCACAAGGCATTTTGGGTCCGATCAAGAACAAACCTGTCCAACTGGGCAATGGGGATCTGCTGTGTCCTACGAGCAGTGAGGAGACAGGCTGGCGTGTCCACTTTGAACGTACTGCCGATCTCGGGCAGAACTGGTCTAAGACTGACGCACTGAACGATGGCAGGACCATTGGTGCCATCCAGCCCAGTGTGTTGTTTCTGGGCGGCGATAAACTCCTTGCAGTGGGGCGTACACGACAGGGTAAGATCTTTCAAATCACCTCGCAAGACGCAGGCCGTACCTGGGGCGAGATGACACTTACGACTCTGCCCAATCCCAATGCAGGCACCGATGCCGTGACACTGAAAGACGGTCGTCATCTGCTGGTGTACAACCACACAGCCAGGGGCCGGTCCCCTTTGAATGTGGCCGTGTCACCCGATGGTCAGACCTGGCAGGCGGCCCTCGAACTGGAAAACGAACCGGGATCCGAGTTCAGTTATCCGGCCGTGATCCAGACCCGTGACGGTCTGGTCCACATCACCTATACGTGGAAACGTCAGAGAATCAAACACGCTGTGATCGATCCTGAAAAACTCGTGCTGCGCGGCATGGTCGGTGGTCATTGGCCCAGATGAGCAGGAGTCACAGATTGTATGGGTCAGCATCGTTCATTGGGGAGACGCCTTGGACTTTGTCATCAGCGCGAGAGATCCTGCGATGATGGCCGCAAGCATAGCCCCCGGAGCATCCCCAACGAGCAACGCAATCCCACACGCCGAGCCGACGGATAGGTCTGTCCTGAAATGCAGGAGTAGGAACACGCCGATATAACCAAAGGGGAGGCAGGACAAGTAGATACGGTCCAATCTTCCCCTCGCTAATCCCCTGTAAATGCAAGTCGTAACCATGGCTGTCTCCTTACACAACGATCGTGGTCTGTCGTGACGCGTCTGCGGCCTCGAACTGAACCGCCATGCTATGTCTCCCATGTGATCGCCGCATTAGATGGTGTTTACATTGAACCAGGAATTGCAGAATTGACATTTGATATCACCAGAAGGAGAAATGTCGGAATCTACGCCAATCCCAGCGCCGCAATTTGTACACTTGTACTCATGTGTCTTGGACGTGGTGAGTTGGCTTCTGTTTACAGCATTATGTCTGGACGCAGCTTTGCCGAATATTGCAGTAAACATCATGAACAGCCCGGCAAAACCAACAGCACCGCAGATTAATGAGCCGGCTATTTTCATGGCAATGGGTGGTCCACCAAAACCATCGTGGCTCCATAACATACTAATCATTGCGATGGGTACACCAAGAAAAGGGATCGAAAAAACGATAGCGAATAGTCTTTGCATAATTCAAACGCCTCATGTCTTTTTTGGGGTCGCCCAGTAAATGATACATGAAAAACGAAGAGCCGGCCACAAATCACGATTATCTCGAAAGGCTTTTGTACTCTCAGGCACCATTATGAGCGATTTTGCACTGGGGGGCAAGGGGGTTTTGGGTTATTAGTTGTTCGCTGTTGGTTTTTGGTTGTGGGCTAGGGGGCCTCGCTTCGCTCGGAAGTTTCAAGTTCGAGGTGTCAAGTGTGAAAAGTGAGTTTTGGGTTTCTACTTGTTCATGAGTTCGCCGTTGCAGTTGGTGAGGGGGCCTGTGTGTACGGCGATCCCTGGCATAGGCATGCCCTCGTTCGAGACATCAGCCCCTTGGTGTTCTCCGTGCCTCCGTGCGAGACAAAAAAGGAAAGCAAAGGGGACCAAGTGGGATCACTCGGTTGATTCATGGGCAGCTTTGAACACCTTTTATAAAAGGAAAGCACCAATACCTGTCACACATCGCAAATCTCAATGCCCTGGGCAAGGGACGTGAGGGGATCACGCTTGGGTACGAATTCGTGGGCCACATACCCGGTGAAGCCGGTGTCGACAATGGCACGCATGATCGCGGGATAGTACAGTTCCTGGGTGTCGTCGATTTCGTTGCGCCCCGGATTGCCGCCCGTGTGGTAGTGTCCGATGACATCCTTGTGCGTTCGAATCGTACGGATGATATCGCCCTCCATGATTTGGGCATGGTAGATGTCATAGAGTATCTTGACATTCGGAGAACCGACACGCTTGCACACCTCGACGCCCCAGGCCATATGATCAAACATATACCCCTTGTGATTGACCTTGCTGTTGAGGTATTCGATACACACGGTGACCTTTTTCTCTTCCGCAAACCCCGCGATTTTCTTCAGGGCTTCAACGGCATTGTCGATGCCCACATCGTCGGGGATGCCGTTGCGGTTGCCGGACATGGCAATCACATTCGGATAACCGTATTCAGCATTGGCCTCGATCGAGGCGCGGAGGCTGGCCAGGGTCTGGTCGTGTTTCTCTCGGTTGTTGAGGTCGCCCCCTCCGGATGTCATGGTACAAACCAGGCCGTGCCGTTTGAGCGTGGGAAAGTCCTTGGCCCCGAGCAGGTCAATCCCCTTGAGGCCCATGGTCACGCCTGCTGCGCAAAGCTGGTCCAGTGTGAGCTTGCCGTAACACCAGCGACTGACGGATTGGTTGATGCGTCCCTTCTTGACCACACGGCGGACCCCCGTGCCTGTGTCCTGAGCGATCGCCGAACCGGCCACCACGCCTGCTGCCATCAAGGATGCATTGCGAATCAGGTTTCGTCTGGAGAGTTTATCAGTACTCATTCGGGGTCTCCTTTAAAGACAGTCGTTTGCATGATGGTGCATGACATTCAACGACTAAAACACGTTATCATGAGGCATTTTACCTCTCATTAAACAGGATTCTCTGCACTTTATCAAGAAACGTTTTTGAGCCGCCATGCGCAGGCCGTTGTTTTCCATTGATCTGCCTTTCCCCGGGGCGTACAATCATGCCCATGAATCATAAAAGAAGAATTCAAAGGGAGTCCGTAGAAGCTGCAACCAGTGTGAGAAATAGGCATTGAACCCATGAGAAAGAACATTGTATTACCCATGTTGGCCGGGCTTGTTTTGTCTGGCGTTGTGTTTGCTGAGACACTGGCCTCTGTGGTGCCACTGCTTCAGCCCTTTGTGGACAGTGATTCCAAATGAAACACAGGGCATCGTGAATGGGAGACTGTCATGGTCAGGCAAAACCAGTATTGCATGATACTCTTGATGTTCATGGCGTTGACTGTCGTGTCTGCCGGAGAGGAGACGGCCGGTGTGGCGTTTGACCTGCAGGGGTTTATCGACCAAGCCATTGAGATGAAGCTCGACCCCATTGTGGTGCCGCCTGGACGCTACCGGGTGACACCCAGAAACCGTCAGCACCTGGTGCTCAAGGATCTCAAGGATGTGCGCATCATGGCTGTGGGCGTGGAGATGATCTGTACGGAGACCACGCGTGCCGTGACCATCGAGAACTGCGAGAATCTCACGCTCAAGGGCCTGGTCATTGATTATGACCCCTTGCCGTACACCCAGGGCCGAATCGTCAAGCTGTCGGCGGACAACACGGTCCACGATATCGAACTCTTTGACGGGTATCCCAGAGGAGATGAGATCCAGGACTTCAAGTACGAGATCTTCAAGGCGGACACGCGTACACTGCGTTTCGGCAGTTACTTCGAGTTTCGCGCGGTGGACAGGCAGGCCGATCGGATTCGTGTGATACGCGGCGGCCGTTATCACGGGGAGCAGGTCGGTGACATCATCGCCATTGGCACGTCTCACGCCCCGGGCGGCCAGATCCCCCACGCCGTTTACACCACGCGCAGCCGGTATGTGGTGCTGGAAGACGTCACGCTGTACGCGTCTAATTGCTTCGGCTTCTTTGAAACCGAGTGCGACAAGACCACGTATCTGCGCTGCCGCGTGGATCGTCGTGGTGCGCAGGATGACTTCAAGGTACGAGAAGATCCCCGCATTCGATCCCTGGATGCCGATGCCTTCCACAGCAAGTTCGCCACGGTCGGTCCCCAGCTCATCGGCTGTACGGCCCGTTTTCAGGCAGACGACTGTGTTAACATCTGCGGGGATTACCACATGGTCATGGCCTGTGACGGACCGAACCTGCGCATCCTGTCCAAAGGCCGCATGAACATCCGGCCGGGCGATCCCCTGGAGGTGGTGGCTTACGACGGTCAGCGTCTGCCCGATGCCAGGGCGGTGAGTGTGCAGCGATCGGGAATCGCCACGGACGCAGAACAGGCCTTCATGGGCCGGCAGCGCATGCACAAGCCCTTTACAGAAGGAGGGCTGCGTCAAATCTACGAGGTGGTCATGGACAGATCCGTCGATCTGTCGCAGGGCAGTGTGATTGCTGCAGCCAATCGTATGGGCAACGGCTTCAAGGTGACACAGTGCGATTTTGGCTTTAACCGGTCCCGCGGCATTCTCATCAAGGCCAGTCACGGGGAGGTCTCGAACAACCGGCTGGAAGGGTGTGTGGAAGAGGCCGTCAAGGTGGCCCCGGAATTCTGGTGGCTCGAAGCAGGCAGCAGCAATGACGTGCGCATTACAGGCAATACCATCGAACATTGTGACGGCATGGGCATTGCCGTGTACGCCCAGGCCGGTGCCGGAGGTCTGGCCCCGGCCGGGGCCCACAACCGCATCGTGATTGAAGGCAACAAGCTGCGTGACGTGGGCGCACGGGCCATCTGGGTCACGTCCACACGCGGCCTGATACTCCGTGACAATGACTTCGGCGACACAGCGCCGGAGATCAAGCTGGAACACTGCGAAGATGTGGTGACTGAAAAGATCGCAGTCGGTATGGACAATCAGCCTGCCGGGCGGGTGCGCACGCTGTTAGATTTTGACTGGCGGTTTCATCGCGGCGCTGTGACACAGGCTCAGGCCATGGGGTTCGACGACACGACCTGGCGGCCCCTGGACCTGCCTCACGACTTCGGCATTGAAGACTTGCCTGGGACCTCGTCGCCCATTGATCCCAATGCTTTGGGTGGGGTGGACTCGGGTTTCCTGTCCCATGGCACGGCCTGGTACAGAAAGACATTTATCGTGCCTGCCGAGTCAAAGGGCAGGCGTTTTGATCTGGAGTTTGAAGGCGTGTACATGAATGCCGATGTATGGCTCAATGGCGAACACCTTGGCAATCACCCCTATGGCTATACCAGTTTCTGGTACGATGTCACGGACAGGCTTCGCTACGGTGCGGAGAACGTCCTGGCCGTGGAGGTCAAGAACGAGGGACGCAGCAGTCGGTGGTATTCAGGCTCAGGGATCTACCGCCATGTGTGGCTGACAGTGACAGAGCCCGTGCATGTGGCCCACTGGGGGACCTCGATTACCACACCGGAGATCACAGACAAGCGAGCCGCGGTGAGTGTCAAGACCCGGGTAGCGAACACCACGAAACAAGACCGGCGCGTGCTCATTAAAACACGTGTCCTTGATCAGCAGGGTCTGCTTGTCGCGGAAACGCAGACAGCGAAACAATTCACAGCCCATGCCGAGGGGGCATTGGCTCAGGATCTGAGAATCCTTTCTCCTCAGCGGTGGTCGCCGGAGTCACCGGTCTTGTACACAGCAGTGACCGAAATCTTCGATCCGGCCGATGCAGACAAGCCGCGCCTGCTGGATCGCGTGGAAACGCGATTCGGCATTCGGTCCCTTGACTTCAGTGTGGACAAGGGCTTTCTGCTCAATGGCCGACCCGTGCTCCTCAAGGGCGGCTGTATGCACCACGGTAATGGTCCGCTGGGCACGGCTGCATATGATCGTGCGGAAGAGCGTCGCGTCGAACTGATGAAGGCCAGCGGCTTCAATGCCATTCGCTGTGCGCACAATCCACCGTCCCCCGCGTTCCTGGATGCCTGTGATCGGCTGGGTATGCTGGTGATCGACGAGGCCTTTGATATGTGGCGACAGGAAAAGCGGCCCCAGGATTATCATCTTTTCTTTGACGACTGGTGGCAGCGGGACATTGACAGCATGGTCTTGCGAGATCGCAATCACCCCTGCGTGATCCTATGGAGCACAGGCAATGAAATCCCCGAGCGGGGCACGCCCGAGGGTGCGGCCACATCCAGGACACTGGCCGATTATGTCAGAAAGCTGGACCCCACACGCCCGGTGACGTCGGCAGTCAATAGTCTGAATCCGGACAAGGATCCCTACTTTGCCACCCTGGATCTGGCAGGCTACAACTATGCAGTCGGGGGCGACCACCGGCAGGACAGCCTCTATGAACAGGATCACAAACGTGTGCCTCAACGCATCATCTACTGCGCAGAGTCGTATCCGCTGGATGCCTTTGGCAGTTGGATGGCTGCCGTGGATCTGCCCTATGTGATCGGTGACTTTGTGTGGACCGGCCTTGACTACCTGGGTGAGGCCAGTATCGGCTGGCTTGGCTATATGCAGGACAAGTCGTTTTATCCCTGGACTCATGCCTTTTGCGGTGACATCGACATCTGTGGGTTTAAGCGGCCTCAGTCGTATTACCGCAATGTCTTGTGGCAGGCCGGGCAGCAGGTCTCGATCTTTGTGACTCCGCCCGAGCCGTCCTTTGCACAGAATCCAAAACGCGAACCCTGGAGCAGGTGGCACTGGCACGATGTCGTGGCCGACTGGAATTGGCCCGGCCATGAGGGCAGGCCTCTGGATGTCACCGTGTACTGTGCCTATGAAAGGGTCGAGCTGTTTTTAAATGACAAGTCACTTGGTACAAAGACTACCAATCGAAGTACTGAATGGACTGCCCAGTGGGCCGTGCCGTATGAGCCGGGCGTGCTGAAGGCCGTGGCCTATGACGGCCTGACACAGGTCGCGACCTGGGATCTGCGCACTGCACAGACACCTGCGCAGATCCGCCTGACACCTGACCGTTCCACAATTCAGGCGGATGGGCAGGACCTCTGTTATGTCACTGTGGAGGTGCTCGACGCGGCGGGGATTCGTCATCCCAAGACAGACAGCCTGGTTGAGTTTGCCATCGAGGGGCCGGGATCGATCAGGGCAGTGGGCAGTTCAAATCCCATGGGCACGGAGAGTTTTCAGCGACCTTATCGCAGGGCCTACCAGGGCCGCTGTCTTGTGGTCGTGAAATCAGAGACAGAGAAGGGGACCCTCAAGCTCACGGCACGGACCAGGGGTTTGAAACCATCCACAGTGTCTATTGTTTCTGAATAAATGACATTTGTTCATCTTTCCCGGGAAAAATCGCCGGTCAGGGCCATTGCTGATAGATCGCTTCTGGAAAGGGCTGGAAACAGGAATCGGTCAGGCATAGTGTGATGGTCGATATTTATAATTTAATCCAATTTGGTTGAATAAGGAGTTTCTTATGAAACGTGGCTCTCTGACTGCCTTTGTGTGTCTTCTTGCACTGTCATCCTGCGTTTGGTCTCAATCTTCGGATCTGGCGTTTCGTGCGCCGGCTGTGCCGCTGGTGGCGTGTGATCCATATTTTAGTGTGTGGTCCTTTGCCGATGCCTTGACTGATACCGGCACGGTCCATTGGACCGGTCGGTCTCAGGCCCTGACCAGTCTGATCCGGGTGGACGGCCAGACCTATCGTCTCATGGGCCGGGAACCCGAGTCCCTGCCTGCGTTGCCGCAGACCCGGGTGCAGGTGCTGCCCACGCGCACAATCTATACGTTTGAAGGGGCCGGTGTGCGTGTGACCCTGACCTTCATGCAGGCTGCGCTGCCGGACGACATCGATCTGCTGTCACGCCCCGTGGTGTATCTGAACTGGACGTGTGCGTCCCTGGAACGGACGTCCCATGAGGTGTCTGTGTACTATGACAATACCGCGGAGATCGCGGTGAACGACCCGGCCCAGACCGTGACATGGTCCGAGCCGGAGATCTCCCAGTTGACAGTCCTGTCCACGGGCACGGATACACAGCCGGTCCTTCGGCGCAAGGGTGACAATGTGCGGATTGACTGGGGGTACTTCTATGTGGCCGCCAAACAGGAGGCTGCATGCACCTCGGCCCTGGCCCCTGCCGAGGTCAGTCGCACGGGTTTTGCAGGCCAGGGCCGCCTGCCCAAGGTGCGTGCCGGGAACATGCCCTGTGTCGTGAATGACGGGGCGCCTGTGCTGGCCATGCAGTTCGATCTGGGCAAGGTGGGTCGCAGGGCCAAGGCCTGTCAAGTGGTACTGGCCTACGACGACCTGTTCTCCGTGAAATATTTCGGCAAGCCCCTGCGTCCCTATTGGCGGCGCAACGGTGCGGATGCTGCAGACCTGCTGACACAGGCTGTGCAGGACTACAGGAAACTCGAGTCACGCTGTATCGCCTTTGACAAGGCACTCATGGCAGACCTTACGGCCATGGGTGGAGAAAAATATGCATTGATGGCAGCCCTGGCGTATCGCCAGTGTGTGGCTGCCAACAAGATCGTGGCAGACGACAACGGCATGCCACTGATGTTCAGCAAGGAGAACTTCAGCAACGGCTGCATGGGCACGGCCGATGTGTTCTATCCCATGGCCCCGCAGTTCCTGCTGCTCAATCCCGGATTGATCAAGGCCACAGTGGTACCCATGCTGGACTATGCAGCCTCTGACCACTGGCCGTTCCCGTTCTCACCGCATGATCTGGGTACGTACCCGGATGCAGGCAAGCAGTCGTACGGCGGGGGCGAACGCAGTGAAGAGAACCAGATGCCTGTGGAAGAGTGCGGCAACATGCTGCTCCTGATGACGGCCATTGCCCAGGCCGAGGGCACGGCCGAGCTGTCCGGGCGTTACTGGCCGCTGCTCACCCAGTGGGCCGAGTACCTCAGGGACAAGGGCCTGGACCCGGAGAACCAGCTCTGCACCGACGACTTCGCAGGTCACCTGGCGCACAATGTCAATCTGTCCGTCAAGGCGATTCTGGGCATGGCCGGCTATGGCAAGCTCGCAGGCATGCTGGGCAAAGACGATGTGGCCAAAGAATATCATGACCTGGCCGCTCAGTTTGCCGGGCAGTGGGCAACCATGGCCAGAGAGGGCGATCACTATCGTCTGGCCTTTGACAGGCAAGGCACCTGGAGCCAGAAATACAATCTCGTGTGGGACCGTCTCCTGGACCTGGATATCTTTGACGACAGCATCGCTGAGACAGAAATGGCGTACTACCGAAAGATCCAGAAACCATTTGGCCTGCCCCTGGACAACCGCACGAACTACACCAAGCTGGACTGGATCTTCTGGACGGCCAGTATCACGGGTGACAGGGAGGACTTTGACGCCCTGATCGCGCCTGTGTACAGGTTCCTCAACGAAACGCCGGACCGTGTACCCATGACAGACTGGTACTGGACGCACAACGCCAAACACCGGGGCTTTCAGGCCCGTCCTGTGGTGGGCGGCGTGTTCATTCGCATGATGGAGAATCGAACCCTCTGGAAGAAGTGGGTGAAAAAGAGCGAGAAGGTCACAGGTCAGTGGGCCGTGCTGCCCAAGCCCCCTGTGGTCAAGTCTGTTATGCCCACTGCACGTGATGAAGCGATCACCTGGTCCTATACACTGGATGAGCCGCAGGGCGAATGGTTCCAGGCAGACTATGATGACAGCGCCTGGA
>JAIPFM010000104.1 GCA_021736645.1 Phycisphaerae bacterium
CTTTTCGATACGCGCCGCCTCGTCTGCCGGCGGAAACGTCAATTGACGCAGCCCCGTCCCATCCACACGGACCTCATAGATACGAAACCCCACCCCCTCCTTCTCCTTCCAGTCAAAGACCACGCGCTCACCGTCAAAAGACAGATCATACCGGCCAAAGATCCCGTGCTTCATGGCAGGCACGATGTCACGAACCTCGCCGGTGCCCAGATCCAACACACAGATATTGCCGCCGTACTTTTCGCAGCCGTCAATGTAGTCCGTGTAGTAGTGGCTTGACTGATACGTGTAGCGTTTGACAAAGATGATTTTCTGAAAATCCATGGCGTCTGTCTCGGCCACCAGGATGTCATGACTTAGATCGCCCAGGGATTTTTTCAGGGCTTCCCAGTCCAGATCCACCCTGGTTTGGCCACTGACCCAGGCGGTGACCAGATCGTCCACCAGATCCAACCGCTTGAGGTACACAGTCCCCTGAGAGTCGCCCTGATCGATCATGGCTTTGACGGCACGCCGCAATCCTTCAGGATTGTACGATCCCAGTGCAGCATCGGCCTGTGCCTGGCGTCTGGATCGATAGTATAACTCGCGGATCTCAGCCAGAGACCCGGCATCAGATACCTGCGTCACGGCGCGCTTGGCCCTGGCTGCAATCTCGGGCACGCGTTCACAGTGCCCCACGTAACGCTGGGCCAGTGCCTGCCAATTGCCGGATTCAAAGTCCTTGTCCCAAAGCCCATCCTCCTGCTCCCAGGCCATCTCCTGCACAGAGCGGTCATCTTGAAAGTCCCTGGCCAGTCTGGCCCACATCTCACCCAGGACCACCATCCGATCAGACGCGGCAAACATCATCAGGTCGTTTCCCTTGAAGACCAGGGCCTGCCCCTGTTTGCCTGCCGCGGATTCTGACGTGGTGCTCCGGATCGGATCATGTCCGTGACCTGAGGCATCCTTTTGATCTCCATCCAGGGGCCAGTATCCGGCCAGATGCGCGGTCTCACCGGACTCGGGGTTCTCCTGCCACACACGAATCGCCCTGGCACTCAGCGCCCCATCAAAGACACGCAACTCGTCCATCAGCCCCTCAAAACCGGATTTCCCCGGAAAATTGTCCGACGTATACCCCACCTTGAATACAAACTCCGCCCCATCGGGCCTCACATCGAGCCGCCCCCCGCCATCCTTCTGTCCATCCACAAAAAAAGTCAAGGTCTGATCCCGACAGGTCAAGGCGACATGGTGCCACTGCCCGTCTGTCACACTGGATCTGCCCTGAACGGCACCGACCCAGCCCACATCAACCGTGAGCCGCCCGTTTTGTATAAAGAAGCTCTTGCCCTGGCTCACCCACACACCCGTTGGATTCGTCTTGGCCGCAATGGTCCCGTCCTTTCGAGTCTGTATCCAGACCATGACAGTAAAGTCGTCAGCCCCAAAATCAGGGAGCATCACCACGGGTTCGGCCTGGGCTGCACTGCGATGCAGGGTGTCCTGCCATTGCAGAAACGTGGCCTGCCAGGTGTCCTTTTTGACGTAAGCCCGACTCGCGTTGGCTGCAAAGCCCTGACTGATGAAGGCCGTGACCAGAACACTAACAAGCAATCCTCTGTTTTGTCTCAACATATAAGCACCTTTAATACATGGTCTCCAATGGCGGATTCACCCTGGCCACTATCTTCAATTATACGGCTTATTCTAGCAGGATCTCAGCAATAATCCAAGACCGTTTCCCGAATCTGATCTGCATACTGACAGAGGGGATCAGACCGATCACTTGGAACTGGCCGCACCCAGGGCGGCGCTGTGCAGAGTCACCGGTCCCAGAAGGCCGGAGTGAGTCAGGTCCCAGACCGACGCATCAAACGGCTTGTACAGGTGGTCGACCAGATTGATGTCCTGGAACTTTTTCCAGTCAACGCCGCGCTGATCCAGGTCGCGCACGCGATTGGCTGAGAGGTTGGTCACTTCAATACAAATCTCATTTTCTCCAGGTTCGATCTGTTCTGTCACGTCAACGTGGAATGGGTGGGCCACGGCCACGCCTGCCGGTTTACCGTTCACCCAGACCCGTGCACTCTCGCGCACATCACCGAGGTCGAGTGTCCACCGGTGCCCTGGGCGATCCGGCACTTCCACAGATATGCTGTACTGCGCGGACCCGGCGAATCGTCGAGCCTCCGTGTCACCGAGTTGGGTCCAGCATTGGAGTGTGTCGGTGGAGAATCCCTTCGGCAGGGTCGGACCGCCTTCCACAAACTGAACGTGCCAGGTGCCTTCCACAGTTATGGGCTCGCCATCAGGGTGCTGGATTGGCCAGGGGCGACCGGTGACCTGTGTTTCGGCAAACACACGCAAGACACGGGTCTCTCCAGGCTCCAGTTGGAGAAAGACATCCGCCTGATCCGGATTTCCCCGCTGCAGCGCCACCCCGGTGCGGCCCGACATGGGGTCCATCAACACGGCCGATACACAACGCGATCCCACGCGCACCCAGGTGTCCACTGGCCTGGCCGAATGATTGACCACAAAGTAGGTGACCTGCGACCCGTCTTTGCGACGGACAAACTGCAGACCATGATCCACCATGGATTCACGAACGATCTGCGCCCTGTTCAAGAGCGAGGCGAGGTCGTCACCGATGACCACACTGCCCTGGCCGACCACGGCCGCGCCATCGGATCCGAATGACAACCGGGCCAGCAAGGTACCGAGCTGCTGGCTGCGCAGGTCGTTCTCGAACCATCCGGGCACATCACCGGGCAGCCCCTTCCACACCAGGATCGTGGCCCCCGCTTCGGCCAGATCCAGCAGATGGCGGACTGTGTCCACAGTCATGTATGTCACGTCCGGCACGAGCACCGTGCGATACTGGTTACCCCCCTCGGTGGTCAACAGCCGGTTGTGACTGCGCGTATGGCGAAGCTGCTGATCCGAGATAAAATCAAAGGTATAGCCATGATCCATGATCCAGCGTGCCGCGTCACCGCAGGACGTGGTCTCGATCCAGTCGGGGCGGTGCACTGTGAACCGCAATTCCCGGTTGCCCCCGCCCATCCACAGGTCATACACAGGCCAGTAGAGCAGGATGTCATTGAAGGGCCGGCCCGCCTGCAGGACGCTTTGACAGCGTGTCATGTAGGCATTGAGCCAGGGCACGTCCCGGAAAATCGAGTTGCGTGCATTGGCCTGCGTCGCTGCATAAAACAGCCACCCGGGCCAGGCCGTGTCTTTGGGGGCATAGCAGATACCGTGGTAGTAGATCCCATTGACGCCGTTGAGCCACAGGTTGTCCGACTCGGCCTTGATGTGTGACAGTGCTGTGTGATAGTGGTTTCGCAGCCACGTAAAGCTCTCTGAGATGATCAGGTTCCGGCCTGCCACATGAGCTGCAGACGAGGCGAATCGATTGACAAGGTCACTCTGTTGATCCGCAGGAATCCATTGGGGATCACGGCGATAGCCGGGTATGTCAAACTGCGTGGCGCCGAACACCTCGGTCTCCGGAATCTGTGCAGCCGCATACATGTCGAGCAGATTGGCCGGTGCACCATGGGCCTGCATGCGCAATCCGCTGCCCCGCTGCCCGGCCCAGTGAGTCACCTGTGTCACGCACTCAATCAGTACATCAGAGAGCGTTTCACGGTAATCGCACAACACGCGCCGCACCTCGTGCGCATCGCCCTGCCCGGCCAGCGCGTCTGCGTGTGCTTCCAATGAATACCCCCGAAGACGCTGGAATGATTCGAGAAACTCGGGACACCAGTTGCCGGGATTCTCGAACGAATCGTAGTAGAATGCGCGGGGCGCCAGGCCGTGTCCCGCCTCGAATTGCCGGCCCAGCCAGTCGAGATGAAATGCCACGGCCTCCCTGGAGTAGGGATTGACAGCCAGGCCTTGACCGCCCGGCCCGGCCCGCTTGACCCTGGCGCCGTTCGGCCCGGCCGTGATCCGACCTGCCTTCACTGCGAAGACCTGCTCTCCCTGGAGCGGCGTGATGTGCGGTCCGCCCAGACGCCAGCCCGAACTCGGCGTCAGGTCGATGTTCATGCCCAGACGTTTTGCCTCAGTCACTGCATGGTTGAACATCTCAAACCATGCAGGTGAAAAGATGTCGAGACTGCGGTCTTCCTCGCCCTTGACACCATAGATGCCAATCACACCCATGCTGCCCCACCCGGCCTTTCTGTATGTCTCGAGATTCCAGGTCAGGTCCTCCCGCGTCACTGCACTGCCGGGCCACCACCAGTAGGCACCAGGCCGGGCTTCAGTCCGTACGACAGGCCACCCCATATCGCCCCCTGTACGCAGCGGCGCCACAAACGCGTCAGGCGATGTCCAGTGCGGTGTCTCGGGCGCAGCATACGTCCTACTCAGAGAGCCCAGGGCACAAAGAATCAGCCATGGCATGACCCACGAATAAACATGATGTCCAAAACACCTCATAGTGACGTAATCTGCCCCACCGCACACACCCGGCACGCTATATCTCTTGATGCTCTTCTCTATACCCACCTAAACTCCCCTGACTCAATGTGGTTGTCTCGTGTCAAATGCAGACACACGGTACGGCCTGAGACACTCATATCAGACCACACGCGCTTTGAAGTGACACAACTGGCAGAAATTCTCCAATGCCCTACCGTAGTCCCCGTAGAAAAACAACTGATGGAAGCCCGGGAAGCTGAGGACTTTCTGAGTGCCGTCAAACTTGACCTTCACGGACACCACGCATCCGCCGCTGGGCGGTACGTCCATGTTGTCGAGCACGGTCCCCACAGAGATCAGCATCTCCGAGGGTTCCGTGACCTTCGAACTGTCACTCTGATTGGCTGTCACTCTGCCCGGCAGCAAATCGATAGAGGTGACACGCTGCCCCTTTGCCCAGAGCGTTCTCGGCACGGCATCCCGGTTGCCATGATGGTGCATCAGATCGAAGGGCTCCGGCGCAGCCTCAAAGCCGTTCAGCTTGGTGGGACACGAACAATGGGCGCCGATAATGGAATCGTCGGACGTGTCGGCCACCGGGTCCTGCTGAAATCCGGGTCGATCGAACAGGTACTGGGTGACAATGTGCGACGCCACGGCACCCAGGTCGGCTTCGCAGGCCGCAGGGATGCGGTCGTCATTCATACGGGACCATGCAATACAGGGCAGGCTGACCGGTATTTTCCCGAGAGCGCCGAGGCAATCCATGGTGATGGCATCGGCCTCTTCCTTTTCCAGGATTTTACCGGCGACGTAATAGCTCTTCACGCCATTGATGACATCCTCGCGCGTGGCCCCGGTTTGCCTGCGTGCCCTTCGGATATAGTCATCGGCCATGGCCAGGATGTCCCTGCTGCTGTCCAGTCGCTTGTATTCGTCGATAAACGTTTGTGCAGGGACATGTCGCAGCATGATGCCCGTGTCCGCAAGCATGCTGTCATACGACCTGTTCCCCTGGATGACAACACATCGCGTTCGATGCATTTTTGCCCGCGCGCACAGCATGTTCATACCGTAGGCAGCCTGACCAAAGTCATTCGTCGAATACACCACGCAGCCTGGCGTCTCGGCCAGATTCATGGTATTGGTGGTGAAGGAGGTGCCCAGGGGAGAATAGATAATAGACGGAATGTCACTCTTTGAGACTCTCTGAGCCGTAGGCCATGCATGCTGCTGCCTGTCGAGCATGATCAGGATGAGCCCGTCTGTCTTGGCCTCCTCGGCCTGTGTCACCCAGGTGTCGGCCTCAGCCAGACTGAAGATGGGGTCGTCTCGCAGATCGAGTTTCGCGTTGATCGCCCTGGCCGCAGCGAGAAGTTTCTCGGTGTACATTTCCCTGGCGGCCGGACCGTCATACACGGCACCGGGCCAAAGCATGCCATAGGCTTCCTGCCGCCGGACAAATGCCGCCTTGAGGGTGGGGACATAATGGGAGGCCGGACCGCACGGGCGGATTGAGTTGTGTGTCACGCCAGGCTCAGAGGCAGCGTCCACCAACCCGGGCAGCAGCACAGATCCCGCGACAATGCCTGCGGAACTGCGTATGAACTGGCGTCGGCTGAGTGAACAATTCGCATGACACTTCAGAGGGCATCGACTACGTCTCATACTTATCTCCTGAATGTGTAAAGATCAGCTCAATGGCTGCATCAGTGGCTAACCTGCGACTCACACATGGTACGGTGCGGGCCGTTGGAGTTCAAGCCTACTGATCAGGATTTTATTTCCAAACGTGGGTATAGGAATAACAATCCCCCCAAGGGAAAGGCCGATCCGTGAAAAAAACAGCAGCGCGACAACATCCACACCAGTGAGTGTCGGACCCAGAAATGGTCATTTTGCCAGGGTGAGTCTCCGTCTTTCAGATTGTATTCTCTCCTGGGATCGTATAAAAAATAGAGTTTCAGTAAAACACTTTTGCATGAACCTGTTTCAGATAAAGGGAGTATGACTGTGGCAAATTGGCAATATACGGCGTTGACAATGGGATTTGTGCTGTGGTTGGCAGGACCAGGCATGGTTCTGGGCGGCAACCCGAAATTGAGTGATCCTGCCCTGCGACCCAGCCCGCCGGCCGGGGCCATGGGTTACCCCAGCCGAGATGAGACACTGGATGTGCTGCCGGGTTTTCAGACCCCTCCGGCCGGATATGGGGAGGTCCCATTCTGGTGGTGGACCGGCGATAAACTCGACGTGGACCGCATGATCGGCCAGATCCAGGAACTGCACAAAAAAGGCATCAGCGGTGTGCAGGTGAATTATTCTCATTTCGACACGCCCGGCTGGATGACGGACCAGGATGAACCGCGTCTCTTTACTGAGGCCTGGTGGGACGTGTACTCCAGAATCTCCGAGGCATGCGCAGCACTCAACATGGGCATCGGCCTGAGCACCTATACCATTGACTGGCCGCGTGGTGCCAAAAATCTCTTTTATCAGCTGTTCTACCGCAAACCCGAATTGAATGCCATCCAGCTCGAGACCGGGGAAAAGCTGCGTGTACAGGGCGGTGAGACAAAGACTCTATCTTGCACAGCAGATCAGTTTGCTGCCAGGGCCTACCGACTCGTGCAGGGCCAGGTCCAGCAGGGAGGCATCGACCTGACACCGTTCACTCAGAACGGCAAGATCACCTGGACGGCCCCGCCTGGCGAGTGGGAGATCTGGACGTTCCGTGCCGTGCGTCAACCCGGATCACTCAATCCGCTCATGATCGGTTCCGGTGACACCGTGATTCGAGGCTTCTTCCAGCCCTTCCAGGATCGGAATCCCGGCCAGTCGTCTGCGGGACTCAACTATTTCTTTAACGACGAACTGCATATCGGTGTGGAAAAATTCGCCTGGAATCCGGATTTCGCAGAGGAGTTTCTGCGCCGCAAGGGCTATGCGCTGATTGAAGCGATCCCTGCCATGTGGGTGGACATGGGGGACGCGACCCCGAAGATACGCATGGACTATGCAGACGTTCGCATGAGCCTGATGGAGGAACGCTACTTCAAACCCATTTATACCTGGCACGCCTCGCGCGGCATGATCTATGCCTGTGACAGCGGCGGGCGCGGGCGCAATCCACATGAGTTCGGTGACTACTTCCGCGCCACGCGATGGTATTCCGCACCAGGACACGATACCCCGGGAGGGCGTGCAGACCTGATCAAGGGCAAGGTGTCTTCTTCCATCGCCAACCTGTATCAGCAGCCGCGCGTCTGGCTCGAGGGATATCACAGTCTGGGCTGGGGCGCTGCGCCCGAACTGCTCATGTTTGCCACACGCGAGAACTTTCTCTACGGCTGTACGCTCCTGAATCTCCACGGCCTGTACTATACCACCTATGGGTCTCACTGGGAATGGGCACCGCCCTGCTACCACTTCCGCATGCCCTACTGGGCGCACATGGATTTGTTTCTGGGCTACTTCGAACGACTCTCCTATCTCATGAGCCAGGGCCATACGGTGTGTGACGTGGCAGTGGTGTATCCTGTGGCCCCCTTTGAAGCGGAGATGAACGGCAATGGGGCCAGGGACGCGGCCTTTGACCTGGGCAACCGTCTCATGGCCGCCGGTATCAATTTTGAATTTATAGACAACGACTCACTGGCCCGCGCCGAGGTCAGAGACGGACGTCTCGTGGTGGGCGCGGCCCATACCTCATACCAGGCCCTGGTATTCGCGAACATGGAGGCCGTGCGATGGGAAAGTATCACCAAGGCGGCTGACTTCGCACAGGGTGGAGGCCATGTGTATGCCGTGGGCGCCCTGCCGTCCGTGTCCGACCGTGCCGGACGTCACGACCCCCGGCTTGAGGCCATGACGGACCTTGCCTTTACACCGGCACGCCGTCTGCAGGAAAAGAGCGAGGCCGTGGAGGCCATTGGCAAGGCCTTTGTACCCGATATCCAGGGCTTTGACCAGACCGTACGTGCGCTGCACCGCAAGGCGGGGCCAAGAGATATCTACCTGGTCATGGATGCCAAGGCCGACAGTGTGGTTGAATTCCGCACCCGCGGCGCAGTGGAACTGTGGGACCCCTGGACCGGCCGGGTCCGTCCCTTGCGCGTGGTCAGGGCTACCGCCACTGGCACTCAGGTCCAACTCCCGCTGAATCCGTATGAGGCACAGATCGTGGTGTTCACACCTGGCCAAAAACAGGTTAACCCGCCCTTGCCTGACACGCGACCTGTGCGCAAAAAAACTCTGAACACGGAGTGGACCGTGGCCTTTTTGCCCACCATGGACAACACGTACGGGGATTTTCGTATGCCAGTGACACCGGATAACAAGCAGATCGGCGTGGAAGCGAGACGATTTGCCTGGGCCGTTGAGACCGAGGACTTGGTCAGAACGGCCATGCTGCCGGATACCAGTGATTCTGACTGGACCCAAAAACTTCACGGATACGGCACCAAGTTCTATGTGCTTGGACCCGTACCTGATGATGTGGATATGGATCTTCTGGACGCCAGACTGGCCACATTGAAGACCGTGGACTCGTCCGTGCCTATCACGATATCCGGCAAGACGCTGACTTGGCGTGCCTATGACTTCTCCTGGCGCTACGGCAAGGAAGGTGACTCGGGTCACCAGGGCTATCACGGCCTAAAGCGGACGATCACGGATGACTTCATCTGCCTGGGTCAGACTGCAGGAGGCTTGAACGAAACGCGGTATGTGGACGAAAAGGCCGGCCGGCACTATTACCTCTGGACCTCTGCCACCACACCCAGGGCCATGTCGGCCTCGATCCTGGTCAGCCGCGAATCGCCCAAGGACAAGAGCCACACCTCGCCGGTGATCACGCCTGCCGCGGTCTATATCAATGGTTCCCTGATTCAGGATCTTACACAGACAGTCTCCCTGAAGGCAGGTCCCAATCCTACACTCATCCGCTACGACCACGCAGGGCGCGGCCATTTTGTGATGCGTGACAAAGATCAACCTGAACCGACGACGAACGTCCCGCTGGCTATGCGATGGTACAACGATCCCGGCATGATTCCTTTTGATGTGTATGCAGGGGCTCAGCCCCGTGAATGGTTCAGATTTCTCTCTGCACCGGGCACCACGGCCATCCGCGTGCAGGCCCGAGGCAAGGTAGAGGCCTGGATGGATGGCCGGCCCATGGCAGACCAGGGGCAAGGGCAGTTCATCGCAACCGCGCCGGTCATGTACGCACCGGTCGTGGCCCTGCGTGTCCTGCCTGAGACCGGATGCAGCGGTGGCAGCGCCATGCCAGAGCCAATTGTGGTAGACACCAATGGCCACGGCGACATGGCACTGGGTGACTGGTCCAATATGGGTATTCTCAACAACTACTCCGGCGGTGTGTGTTACAGCACGTCCTTCATGCTGGATCAAGACCAGGCAAATGCCAAGGTCACAATCGATCTGGGCAGTGTCACCGCGACCGCGGAAGTCCGCATCAACGGACGGAAGGTCGGTGTGCGTGTAGCGCCTCCCTGGCAACTGGATGTCACAGGATTCCTGAAGAGCGGTAAAAATACACTGGCGGTCCTGGTGTACAACACTTTGTCCAATCATTACCAGACCATTCCGTCACGCTACCGCGGTACGCCGCTGTCCGGCTTGATAGGACCGGTGCGTCTGCTGTCACGTGACTGGCACGAAATTGACCCGAAGGGTACTTTTCCTGGCTCCCTTTAACCGACAAGACTACATAGACCCTTTGGTGGGTGTTGAGTCATGCGCGATTTGGAGATGCGCGAAAGATATTCCATGTTTTATACTATGGGTAGTTCTCACAGTTCAGGTCATTGTTCGGAAGCCTGTTGTATAAAACAATGTAGAATAAGAAAAGGGTTTACCCTGGTCGAAATTCTCTTGGTGGTTGTTATCCTGGGCATTTTGGCTGCGATCGTGGTGCCTCAGTTTTCCAGTGCCGCCCTCGATTCTGCAAACACGGCTTTCGCCACAAGCTTGCGTGGGTTCGTGGATGCAGCAATGATTTATCAGGTCAAAACGGGCCGCTACCCCGATAATTCTGCGTCCGGTATCTGTCCCACCGGACTTGAAGCCTACATTGAGCAGGCAAAGTGGGAGAGAATGACACCCCTGGGGGGGATGTGGGACCTGGAGTTAAATTCCTTCGGGTATACGTTGTTGATTGGCGTCCATTTCATAAGCGGCCTGAGCAAAGATGATTTGTATATGACGCAAGTGGATGCACTGTTCGACGACGGAAACCTGGATACCGGATGCTTTCGTAAAATCGCCATAGACCGATACTACTACATTATTTGCAATTAGCCGCCAGTCAGAGAATATTTGAGCAGATGAAGTCTCTTCAACTTGAAGAGGGACAATCATGATACAAGGTTAATATATGTTAAAAAAAACAGCACTCATAGGGTTGGCATTGACCTTGATCAGTGGCGCACTGTTCGAATGGACGCGGCGTCGACCACCTCCATTACATCAGCTCTTTCCTGAAGCTGCCAACGCTGTTACGAGGAACCCACAAGCATTTTCCGCCGGTGATCTGGGGGACTACCGGAACATGGATCAGGTCCTGGCCAGTTTCAGGAACAAGCCTCAAGACGAGATCGAAAAAGAACAGAAAGCACGTCTGATGGCTAAAATGGAGCAATTGGCCTCGTCAAAAGACACTCCGGAACCTATTCTGGCTGAAACACTATATGGTCCGAATTGGCAAACCAAGGTCACTCAATACAAAAGGCTGATGGCACAGCAGGAATTAGCAGCTATCGCCTCAATCGCACTTGGTATCGTTGGTATTGTCGCTGTGGCCCTGACAATGATTTGCGTCTCGGCTCGGATGGCGAAGGCTATCGGCGCTGCTTCCATGCGTTCGATGACTGCCATAAACAAGAGAGGAACAAAAACGGATGTCCGAGACGAAGCACTTGATACAGAACCCGCCTATAAGGCTGAGGCATGGCCGTTGGCAGAGTCCTCCAAGCAGCTACCACTGGAGACAACGCTCAACGCCCGGCAGTTACCCTCAAGCGTCTCCATGGTCTCGACATCCGAATTCGTGCCTCCTCGGCAAGATGCCTATTGCAGCCCAAGGCTTGGGCTGCAAATTGATACTGAAGAAGAAAAGAAGTTTGATCTGTTTCTGACGGATGAAGAGTCTGTCCATACTCATACGGCAATTGACTGTGGTGATCAATCGTGGCAACAGAGACGTGGTCTGGATTCTGAAACAGTGGCCGCGTCTTCCCTCGAAAAACGCACTGATGATGTGGCTCGTCAGATTACACAAGTCCAAAAACTTGTCTCGGAAAATTCGACCCAGACCGAATTAATTGCGGAACCGTTTAATGAGACGCTTCATCAACTCAATGATCAGATCTCTGCGATCCGTCAATATGCGTCAAGTCAGCAGGATCGTGTGGAAAAATTACAAAATGGGTATGATTGGAATATAATCAGAACATTTTGTCTGCGCATCATTCGATGCATCGACAATTTGGACGCCCGAATCGAACGATTGTCCGATGATGCTGCGAGCCGTGAAATGCTCTGTGACATTCGAGATGAACTGCTGTTCTCACTGGAATCCAGCAGTGTCGAACAATTTGATCTTGAACGCGACAGTGTTTTTTGCGGTCAGGAACGTCTGGCTGAGGCCATAAAGGAAAAGGAAACCAATGACAATCCAGAGTTAAAAGGCCGGATTGCGCAAGTTGTGAAACCCGGTTACCAGTATGTTTTAGATGACGAAAATGTAAAAATAGTCAGAACGGCAAGAGTCAAATTGTATGGCTAATCCCTTTCACAAAAAGAACCAAGAGGATTTCACATGTCACAGATAGCAGGCATTGATTTAGGCACCACATTCTCAGCCCTGTCAATTCTCAATGAGATTGGCAAACCTCAGATTGTGCCAAATGCAGACGGCGATCGACTGACTCCATCTGCCCTCTATTTTGATGAGGAAAATGCAGATACCATTCGTGTCGGAACTGAAGCCATTAATTCGCGTCAGATCAATCCTGACAGATCTGTCCGATGGATTAAGCGACATATGGGTGATCCTGACTATCGAAAAGAGATTGATGACCGCTTCTGGAGTCCGGTGGAACTCTCCGGCCTGATCCTTCGCAAGCTCAAGCAGGATGCCGAACTCGAATATGATTCCATTGAAGATGTGATGATCTCGGTGCCGGCTCATTTCGATGAAATCCGAAGAAAAGCGACAATGGATGCCGGTGCGGCCGCCGGTTTGAATGTGATCGGAATCGTCAATGAGCCCGTGGCTGCCGCGTTGTACTATGCCACAACTCAGGAAGTGAAGGGCAAAATCCTGGTGTACGATCTGGGCGGTGGCACGTTTGATGTCACCATTATTGATGTCAAGGGTCATCAGATTGACATTGTCTGCTCGCACGGAGATCATGCCCTGGGCGGGATCGATTTTGACAGAGAAATTCTCAAGATATTAGAACAGATGTACCTGGATGAAAAAGGCTGTGAATTGCTCGGGTGCGACGAAGACCGTGCCAAATATGAAGATGAAGCGGAAGATATCAAACGCACACTGTCCAGGCGAACAGCCGTCAAGAAGATCCTGTATGGGACCGGCGGAAGTCTGAAAGTAGAAATCACACGAGACGTCTTTGAACATGCAATCGCCTCTCTGATGTCACGTACCGATATACTGGTGGAAGTCGCTTTGGAGGAGGCCAAATTAAAAGCGTCTGATATCAATGAAGTCTTGCTGGTGGGTGGCAGTACCCGTATCCCGGCCGTGCGTCAGCGACTGACAGCCATGTTTGGTTTTGACCCCACCACGGCAGTCAATGTCGACGAATGCGTGTCCCTGGGCGCCGCCATTTATGCAGGTTTGACGATGATTCGAGAGCATCCCGAAAAGGTCGGACCCGGCGTGATCAGCGGACTCAAAGATATCAATCTCACGGATGTCTGTAATCACAGTTACGGGACACTCTGTGCACCAATCGATAAGGTCACAGGAAAACGAGTGATCGAAAACAGAATTATTCTTCAAAAGAACACGCCGCTGCCCTGCCAGGTCAGTCAACGGTTCTATACCCTACGTGAGAACCAGCGCAAGATTGAGGTCGTGGTCACGCAGGGTGAAGATACCAATCCACTCTTTGTCAATTGCATCGGAACCCAACATTTTGAGTTGCCTCCGGATCGACCTGCTGAGCAGCCGATCGAAGTCACGTACAGCTATGATCTCAATCAGCGCATGAATTGTACCTTTGAAGATAAGGAGTCCGGTCGCATACTCAAAGTTGATTTTCTCATCGATGGTAACGAACAGCATGCATCAGACCAGGCCAATCAAAAAATGCAGGTTCAGAAATTGGTGCAGGTTCAATAATATATGAGTCCAACGCCCCAGACAACCGGATCAGCGGACACACTGGATTGCAGGGTATGCCTTTCGCCGCAACAGATAGATGACTTTCATCTGGATCTTCTAGTGGTTGAGGTGCGGCTCTCAAAAGATGTGTTAAATCTTAGAGACGCCATTCTTAGTCTTGAGATCCAGGACATCACTGACGGTACGTCTCAGATTCATACGGTATACGAATCCCAGGAATCCGACAATCTGGCAGGGGAGGTCTTCAGCCGACAACGGCCTCTGGGTACGATATCTCACGAGCAAGCACTCACGACATGGACCACCATGGCTCAAATCGATACCCGTCAATTATGCTTTGCCCGACAGGGAGCCAGGCATCTTTCTTTCCAGTTGACCCTGGTATTAAAAGATGGATCTCAATTGGCAAAGAGCGATTGCTTACTGGATTACAATAATACCGGATTGGGATACCTGGATTGGCAGGAAAATCGCGACGACATACGGCTAAAGGCATTCCAGGTGGCCAGCTTTCTGATCACCGAAGACGCCAAACCCTTTAGTCCAGACCAGACAGGTTTACTGCGAGGATGGCTGCTGACCGACATCATTCTGTCTGAAGTGTCCTCCAAGTACAAACGACCGTTCGAAAAATCCTTCCAAAAGGTATTGAAGATATGTCGGCACACAGAACTCAGTCAAATCATTGAGATCAGTCAGGACATGGAAACAAAAACCACGGTCGGACAGAGACAGGAGATCGTGGAGTTCTGCCTTCATCTGATTCGATTATCAGAGTCCCTCTCCACCACAGCACTGGTGACCCTGCAGAGAATCGCTGCACTCTGGAAGATCAATGCCAATCAGTTTTCAATCCTGCTGGAAAAGATGTTCTCCATCGACCGGTTGCAGGATATTGATCCCATGGTCTTGCTGGGTATGACCGAACACATGGGTACGGATCAGGCACTCAAACAACTCAACGGTGCCTACATGAAATGGAATGCACGTGTCACACACGCAGACAAGGCCGTACAACGACAGGCAGACAACATACTCTCATGGATAGCTCAAGCGAGAGGTCGCTACCAAAGCACCTGAGCCGGACGCCTGAGCAGTGCCAAGCCATGAACAGACATTCTCGTCACCACGAAAAATCGGAAAGTGGGTTAGACCCGGGCCCTAATCCTCCGGACGCTCTCCGGGTGGAGCCATTTTCACGAGTTTGGGATCAAATCTGGCGATGGTCTCTACCAGATCCTTCTGGGCCTGCATCACAGAGAGGATGTCTTTGTAGGCCATGGGTACTTCATCCAGACCGGCTGAGATCAGGGTAACGCCGCGTGCCTTGAGAAAGGCGCGGCTATCCGACCAATTGTACTGCCTTTTGGCGGCCTTGCGGCTCATGCACCGACCCGCCCCGTGCGATGCGGAGTGTAATGACTCGGGCTTACCCTTGCCACGGACCACAAAACCGGGGGTAGCCATGGATCCGGGGATGATACCTACGGTGCCTGCCTGAGCTGGCGTGGCCCCCTTGCGATGCACAATAAGATCTCGCCCGAAGTGGATTTCCTTCCATGCAAAATTGTGGTGGTTTTCTATGTCCAGAAGCACGGTCACGCCGAGGTGTTGCGTGACATGCTGATGCACCAGCGCGTGATTGGCGGCAGCATAGCGCCCCATCAGTTCCATGGCACGCCAGTATTCCTGGCCTGCCTGTGTATCCAGGTCCAGCCAGGCCAGATGCTGCAACTCTCTGGGTAGTTCCGGATGCAGCCGACTCGCCAGGTGACTGTAATGTGTGGCAATCAAATTACCCGTACCCCGACTGCCGCTGTGACTGAGCAGGGCCAGATAGGTACCGGCGGCCAATCCGAGATCCGCCTGATCCAGAGTCAACAAGCCAAACTCCACAAAGTGATTGCCGCTCCCACTGGTACCAAGCTGGCTCCAGGCTTTGTCCTTGTGGGTCTTGACCTGTACGGCAAAGGACCAGTCTTCATCCATGACAGGATGGTGACGTCGTTTTTTGAACGTGGCGCCCACGCCAAAACGTGTCTCCTCTACAATTGCCTTCTTCAATCTATCTGCCTGGTCGTCCAGAGCAGACACCGGCAGATCCAGCACACTCATCTTCATGCGACAGGCAATATCCACGCCCACAGCATAGGGAATGACCGCGTTCTTTGTGGCCAGCACGCCCCCGATGGGCAGGCCATAGCCCAGATGCGCATCCGGCATCAAGGCCCCGGCCACGGCAATGGGAAGACGACATGCATTGTCCATCTGCTCGATGGATTGCGGCTCGATGTCACTGCCCCATTGCACATACCGTGCAGGATGGGTGCGTTCTTCAAATAGCGTGTGACATGGAATTTTGTTGTCTTTGGGTCGTGTCATGATGGTCCCCGAGACCACATTGAATGCCCCTGGGTCCGGGTTATGTTAATCCATGAAACCCAAAACCTGTTTCCCACACGGGCCTCTCTACGATTAAGGGCAGATCCTTCAAGAGGCTCCCGTCATACAATCGCAGCGAAACCCGACCACCCCGGGCAGGGCCGAGAACCTGCAGAGCGAAGATTCAAGTGTCCAGCCCCTGCCCAGATCTTTTCCATTCCACCATGTCGCCCTCCAAATGGTAGAGACGTGAAAAACCCGAACGCTGGAGCACACCCAAGGCCATTTGCGCACGCATACCATGCTCGCAGTACACGATGACGTCCTTGCGACGATAGGGTTCAAGGTCTTCAAGGTGCGTGGAAATTGCCTGATAATCCATGTGAATGGCCTTGGGTATATGGCCGTGGTCATACTCCCGCTGACTGCGTACATCCAGAATGCACATATCCCGGTCCTCTTCAAGATACTTGAGTAGCGTATCCTGCGACACCTCAGAAAAACCTTCCCCGGACATGAATCTCGAAATCATCCAAAGCACAATCACGGCGATTACAGCTCCACCCACGATCCACTCAGTCATATCTGTCTCCTACACTGAAAGCTTCTGAACGGTCGTCAATATAGCACACTTTCAAAAAAAACAAAACATCTTCTTCACAACCCTGGGGCCATACCTGTATACTTTAAAGGTTAACAGCCAATTCAAGCAAAAACCAGATGGAGGAACACTATGATGCTGCAACGCCCCGCCCGTTTCTATCGATTCCTTGTGCTATGGTTTTGTCTCTGCACCACGATATCCTCTGCCCAGGTCTATAAGGCCCGGATCAGGGCCCAGTGGTTTGACAACAATCAGAAATTCTGGTATCGAAATGACCTCGCCAATGACGCCACAGAATTTGTGCTGGTGGACACCGATCTCGGCACACGATCCCCTGCCTTTGACCACGGGCGAGTGGCAGCCATGCTCTCCGACCAGACCGGCAAGTCCGTGGATGCCGCACATCTCCCGATTCGATCCCTGGCGTTTTCCACAGATGGCCAAACCGTCGGTCTTCGTGGACCGGATGCCACCTGGCAGTTGACCCTGGACACCTATGCCCTCACCAAGGTCGACGCATCCGATCAGGATCGCGAAGGCCTGCCCTTTACCAAGACCATTCGTCCCAGCGGCGCCAACGGCCCGGAGACCTCCATCACCTTTGTGAATCAACTCACCACGCCTGTCAAACTCTTCTGGATCGATCCCCAGGGCGAGCGTCAACCCTATGGTATTGTTGAAGCGGGCCAGCAAAAAAACCAGCATACCTTTACCAATCACAGATGGCTCGTGACAGACGAAAACGATGCAGTGCTGGCCGTATTCACCGCTGTAGAAGACGGGGGGCGTGCCATGATAGACGGCAGCGAACCCCAGGAAGAACGTCGAGCCCGGGGCAGACGGGGTGGCAGGAGCGGCCCTCAGACAGTCACCTCACCGGATGGCCAGTGGACTCCATTTGTGCGTGACCACAATCTGTGGCTTCGTCATACAGTCACGCTCAAGGAACGCCAGTTGAGCGCAGACGGCACGTCAGAAGACTCGTACCACAGAGACGCCTCCAGGGCCAGGCTCGTGGGCATGCAGTACGACAGAGCGGACTTCCCGGACGACCAGGCACGAGTGATCTGGTCCCCGGATTCAAAATATGTGGTGGCACTCAAGACACATCAGGTGGCGGAACGTCGCGTCTACATGGTCGAATCTTCGCCCAAAGACCAGTTGCAGCCCAAGCTGCATTCCTATCCCTACCTCAAGGCCGGTGACGACATCCCTGTGGGGTTGCCGCATCTGTTCCACGTGGACACACAACAGGAAGTTTCCCTGGACACGACCCTGTTTGCCAACCCGTGGGACATCGACAATATCCAGTGGGCCCCGGACAGCTCGCATTTCCTGTTTCTGTTCAACCAGCGCGGGCATCAGGCCATGCGTGTGATATCAGTGGAGGCCGCTACAGGTGACGTGCGGCCCCTGGTCAATGAAGAATGCGAGACCTTCTTTGACTACTCGAACAAGCAGTTCCTCCAGGTCCTGACCGACACGCAGGAATTGATCTGGATGTCGGAGCGCAGCGGCTGGAATCACCTGTACCTGTACGACACACGCACCGGCCAGGTCAAGAATCCCATCACCCAGGGTCAGTGGGTGGTACGGGGCGTGGACCGCGTGGACACAGAAAAACGGCAGATCTGGTTCAGAGCCATGGGCTTTTATCCGGATCAGGATCCCTATCTGGTACACTACGCCAGGGTGGACTTTGACGGCAGGAATCTGTGCCTGCTCACACACGGCAACGGCACACACTCCATTGAGTATTCTCCCAATCAGAGGTTCTACATTGATACCTACGCCAGGGCTGACCACCCCCCTGTGCATGAACTCAGAAAAACCGAGGACGGGACACTGGTCTGTGATCTGGAACAGGCCGACGCCAGCGAACTGCTCGCCTCAGGCCGCACCCTGCCCGAGCCCTTTGTGGCCAAGGGCCGGGACGGCACCACGAACATCTACGGCCTGATCCACAGACCCCTGAACTTTGACCCCAGTCAGTCCTACCCCATCATCGAAGCCATCTACGCCGGCCCGCACGGCGCGTTTGTCCCCAAGTCCTTCCAGGCCTCATCAGGCCAGTGGGCCATGGCGGATCTCGGTTTCATTGTCGTGCAGATCGACGGCATGGGCACCAACTGGCGGTCCAGGGCCTTTCATGACCTGTGCTGGAAAAACATTGTGGATGCCGGCTTTCCGGACCGCGTGCTGTGGATCAAGGCCGCGGCCAAACAGTACCCCTACATGGACCTGAATCGTGTGGGTATCTATGGCGGCAGTGCCGGTGGACAGAATTCACTCGGTGCCCTGCTCACCCACGGTGACTTCTACAAGGTCGCTGTGTCAGACTGCGGATGTCACGACAACCGCATGGACAAGATCTGGTGGAATGAACAGTGGATGGGCTATCCTGTGGGACCGCACTACGCAGCGCAGAGCAATGTCACCCTCGCCAAGAACCTGACCGGCAAACTGCTGCTCGTGGTTGGTGAACTGGATCGCAATGTGGACCCGGCCTCCAGCATGCAGGTGGTCAATGCCCTGATCCAGGCAGACAAGGACTTCGATCTGTTGGTCGTACCAGGGGCCGGCCACGGCGCCACAGGCACGGCCTACGGCAGACGCCGGCTGAGAGATTACTTTGTGGAACATCTTTTGAGGGATGAGGGATGAGGGATGAAACCTGAAGGCTGAAGGCTGCAAGCCATTTAAAACCTTCCTTGCCACCAGCCAAAAACTTAACACTGAAAACCTAAAACTGGAGCGAAGCTGAGCCGCAGGCGAAGTCCCTTGGGGGCGACCAACTTCCTTGCCGCCAACTGAAAACTTAAAACCTAAAACCTAAAACTGATAATCAGCCAAGGGCTTTTTTATGAAAACCATTCACGGCGATTTAATCGAATTGGCCTTACAGGGTCACTTTGATGTGATTGTGCATGGATGCAATTGCTTCTGCTCCATGGGCGGCGGCATTGCACGCACGATCAAGGCCGTGTTTCCTGCTACGTTTGAGGCCGATTGCGAAACGATCCCCGGTGACAAGAGTAAACTGGGCACCTGTACCGCAGCCCAGTGTCCCACGGACTCAGGCACCGTGACAGTGGTGAATGCCTACACTCAGTACGATTATGCAGGCCCGGGCGTGCTCGTGGACTACGACGCCCTGGCCCGCTGCCTCCAATGGGTCGCCAAGACCTACCCCGCACAACGCATCGGCCTGCCCAAAATCGGTGCAGGCCTCGCCGGAGGAGATTGGCGCAGGATTGAACCGATTATAGAAACAACCCTGGGCGAAATCGATTGCACGCTCGTCATCTTTCGGCCCTGCCGCTGAAAGCTGAGAGCGGATCGCTGACAGCTATTTTTCACCGCTCAGGGGCTAGCCTCCCATCAGAGAGCCCATCAAACCGCCGATGACCTTGTCGAACTCTTCCTGTGTTTTAGCTTGGGCGAGTTGATCGATCGCGGCTTCAACGCCGGCCATCATGCCAATGACCTTTGGTTTATTTTCAGCCAATGCGTTCTGGGTCATGTCCTCCAGGGCGGCCTTTCCGTCCGCAATCATCTTGGACCAGTCTTCGGCCATCTCTTTGGGGATCCACTTGCCTTCCACCTTGATCATGTCGATCTCGTCCTCCTCCTCGTCGG
>JAIPFM010000105.1 GCA_021736645.1 Phycisphaerae bacterium
GTGGCTGCCGGCATCTTTATGCACCACTACCAAAGGTCTGCCCAATAGCCGTGTGATAATCTGCCAGTGTGCGTGCTTTCCTGACCTTATGGAATAGCTTTTCCCCAAAGGGCAGTCCAACGCGTAGATACTCCCAGTGACTCACCATGCGCTGAATCTGATGGGCCGGGCCGGATAAACGCTGCGAATAGCCTTCAAGCAGCGCCGCGTGAAAGGCCCTGATGCGAGTGATTTTATCTGAGAGGGGCAAGGGATCGCCCTGCTGGATCTCTTCAATCAGGCAGGGATTGGCCAGGAGTCCGCGTCCCAGCATCCAGGTGGTGACCTGGGGGAAGCGTTGTTTCAGCGTGTGATAGGCCTCCAGGGTGGTGATGTCACCATTGTAGATCACAGGAGGGTTCAGGGTCTCCAGGCACAGGCCAAAGCAGTCCAGGTCCAGGTCCCCCCCATACATCTGTGTGCCCAGGCGGGGGTGGATTGTGACATGCTCGATAGGGTAGCGATTGAGGATGGGCAGGAGGGTGAGAATGTCTTGTGGCGTCTCAAGGCCGAGGCGCATCTTGATGGAGATGGCCAGAGGGACTTCGGCGCACACGGTCTCCAGGAATTTGTCAATGTCTTGAGGGTACGGCAGCAGACCCGATCCACACCGCTTTTTTGTCATGGTGGGGTAGGGGCAGCCCAGATTCCAGTTCACAGCCGTGTTGCCCGCATCCGCCAGTTGCCTGGCCAGATCAATGAAGTGACCGGGATTTCTGCCGATGATCTGCGGGATCGTGGGGAGTCGGTTTTGTGCAGGTGTGTTTTCCAGCAAATGCGACGCCTTGATCTGATTGCCCTTGACGGTCTGGACAAAGGGGGCCATGGCAAGATCAACGCCTTTAAACTGGTCGGCGAAACAGTTTCGATACACCAGGTCCGTGATGCCGCGGACCGGAGCGAGGTAATACGTCTGTGATGTTTGCATGGGGTCTAGTGTTTATCCGATTTAATATGGGTTCGATTCAGACACTCATATATAGGCGGGCCGAGGTCTTGTCAACGATCTCATCTGAGGGAGGCGTCCCCGGAGAGGCGACGAAAAGGTGTCCATCGGCACTGTCAAGGGGCATGGGTGCCGCGGAGAATGCGGCTTGTATTTTGAGAACAGGTTTGATATGGTTGTGTCAACAGGGGTCACTTGTCTTGGGTGTACTCCTGGAATTAAAGGTTATGTGGAAACTCCATGCTGATGCCTTTATACAAACTGGATTCTAAATTTCCATTCCATCCCGGACTCCTTCCGGGGTTGGTGATCCTGGGGCTCATGCTGACCGGAAACCGGGTCTGCGCCCAATCCATCCGTACCTCACGCGATGCCAATCCGAAGATTGTTTATGGCCAGTTTCCACCCGACTTTAACCTGCCCAGGCTCCGTTTTGAAGCCAATGCCCAAGGCAAGCCTGTGGGTGTGATTGACGACCAGGACACCATCCGGCTGTCTTCATTTCGTGGAAAAAAACCTGTCTGCCTGATCATGTCCAGCTATACGTGACCCCCATTCACTTCCCGAGCCGAGGACATCGAAGCATTGTACGTGTCGTACAAAGATCAAGTTGAGTTCATTATTGTTTATGTGCGTGAAGCCCATCCGGAAATGCTCAGAGAGGCACATCCTACGGGCGTTGTGGGCCGCCCCAAAGACATCCAGCAGCGGGTCATCCTGGCCACCGAGTGTGTCACCAAGTTTCAGTTCACTATTCCGATGGTGATTGACGGCATGAACGGGCAGGTGAATGAAGACTACAAGGCGGCTCCGGTACGCGTGGCGATCACCGATCTCGAGGGTAAGATTGTGTACTATGCCGGGCAGGGGCCGAGAGATTTTCGACTCTCTGCTGTGGAACGTGTGCTCAAGCGGCTCGTGGCCAATCAGGGCCGTGTGCCTGCACCGCCCGAGCCCACATGGGGAAGCCCGGAGAAGGGGCTGCGATGCGGCATTGTCTTTGACCCGCCTGCGCCCAGGATCGACGACGACGTGGTCGTGCGCCTCCAGTTCCAGAACGTGACAAAGAACTCCCTTGGGGTGATTCTCCCGACTGAGAATCTGCTGCAGAGCATGGTGTTGACAGATGATCGCGAGCACCGCCTGATGATCCGGCCTGCAGGGTCGGAGTCGAGTCAGTCAAAAAGATACCAAGAGAACGCGCCGCGCCAACGTAATCAAGTCTATGAGATCAAGCCGGGCGATTCCCTGTTCTATGACCTCTATGGCAATGTGATACCCGCTGCCGAGTCTTCTCCTGCAGGCAATTATCATATTCAGTGCAGCCTGACCGTGGCATCCGGCACAGTGCCTCAACTGGCTAGATTCAAGAATGCCGGTCATCGTTTTCCTCTGTGGACTGGCCAGGTGAAGTCCGGGGCCACCCTCGTAAAAGTCGGCGAGTCCCTTGCCGGGCGTTGAATGGACGGCCTTGGCAGGAAGGATTAACCCCCTCTGAAAAGCCATGGCCGGCAGGACTATCACTTCGGCCAGTGTGGTGAAGACGGCCTGTTTTCCACGTCTTGACGCAGCAGGCACCGGGAAAAAACCTGTAAACAGCTTGCAACCTAAAGACTGAAAGGGTATACATTTATTAAAATATATCGGCGGGTTTTGGCGTGCCCAGCAGCCGGTCAATGGGGCAATGCCTTTGAAGGCTGACGCGCACCATTGTCATAGTGATGGATTGTAATCCCTGAAAAGGAGGGCCAACTCATGTTTGATCAGTTGAATCGTCGTGATTTCCTACGCAAAGCAGCTTTGGGTGGTTCGGGTCTGATACTCCTGTCCAACAGTCGTTCCGTGTACAGTGCCCAGGCCAATGAAAAGCTGAACATTGCCGGGATTGGCGTGGGAGGGCGCGGTGCCGCTGATATGGGGGGGGTGGCCAGCGAGAATATTGTGGCCCTGTGCGATGTGGACCAGGTCCAGGCCGCCGCGACATTCGCACGCTTTCCCCAGGCCAAGCAGTATCAAGACTTCCGTAAGATGTTCGATGAGATGCATTCCCAGATCGATGCGGTAGTCATTGGCACGCCTGACCACACCCATGCCGCAGCCGGCATGATGGCCATGAAGCTGGGCAAGCACTGCTACTGCGAGAAGCCGTTGACCTGCACCGTGTATGAGGCCCGGCAGATGGCGGAGATTGCCAAAGAGAAGCAGCTCGTGACACAGATGGGGACCCAGATTCATGCAGAGAATAATTATCGTCGTGTGGTGGAACTGGTTCAGACTGGCGCCATTGGCAGTGTCAAGGAGGTGCATGTGTGGTTAGGGGCCAATTTTAATGGACCGCCCACGCCCCAGAATATGTCACAACCGGATGCACCCACCGACCGGCCGCCCATCCCCGAGACATTGGACTACGATTTGTGGCTGGGCCCGGCCCCGTATCGGCCCTACAGTCCCAAGTATGTCCCGTTCCAGTGGCGCTACTGGTGGAACTTTGCCAACGGTCAGCTGGGGGACTTCTTCTGCCACTACTGCGATCTAGTATTCTGGGCGTTGAACCTGCGTCACCCCCTCACCGTGGAGGCCCAGGGACCTGTCCATCCAGAGAGCGCTGCGCAGTGGACCATTGCCCGCCAGGAATATGCCGCACGCGGTACCATGCCTCCTGTGACCTTGAACTGGTACAACGGGGGACCCTATCCCACGCTGGTCAAAGAAAAGAACATCCCGCAATGGGGAAGCGCCGTGCTGTTTGTGGGCTCCAAGGGCATGTTGATTTCCGACTACGGTCAACACAAACTGCTGCCGGAAGATAGTTTTGTGGGTTTCCAGCGGCCTGAACCCTTTATTCCCAACTCCATTGGACACCATAAAGAATGGATCGAGGCCTGCAAGACCGGCGGTCCCACAACCTGCAATTTCGATTACTCAGGCGCACTGACTGAAGCGGCCCTGCTCTGCAATGTCGCGCTGCGCACCGGAAAGAAACTGAACTGGGATGCCAAAAATCTCAAGGCAGTCGGCTGTCCTGAAGCCGATGCCTTTATCAGGCGTCCATACCGAGAAGGTTGGACGCTGTAGACCCGGCTATCAGCTTTCAGCGGTCGGCGATCAGCTCAGGAGACAAACAAGCTGCCAACAGACTGCTGATGGTCTGAATGAAGCTGCGGTGGGGAGGCGACAGGTGTGAAGCCCGCCAGGGGTCCCTAGCGGGAGGTGAAGTCTGAAACTGAAAGACATGGAACCGCAGAACCGATGAACTCAGAAATTTCCAATGTCGAAGTGAAGGGACCAAGGAATAGGCGGCAGCCAACTTCGCCGTTCTGAGTTCCCTGTTGGATATTCATTATTCTTTTGGTATTGGTTGAGTGAGGCAACCCAGATTTACCTGCATTGCATGAACGCCCCGGGAGAGACCCTGCTATCGCAGCCAAATTGATCCAGAGAACCTATTGGTTTCGGAATTCTTCGGTCCTCCGGTTGTCAAGAGTCGGCAACGCAGGTGAGTTGTGCCGGCGAACCTGGTTTATGGATTGACCATGAAGTTCATGAAGGGACATGAAGGTCGAAAATGCCCGGGGTGCCGTCGCCGAATTGTACAGCGTATACCTTCGAGAGCCAGTTGTATCAACTATACCACCTTTTCACATCGCCCACCTTTCTGATTGGCCGAAGGCCAAATTTCTTCATGAATCTCCATGCCCTTCATGGTGATCTTCGTATATCTGCGTGGCGGAGCAATCTGGATACCTTTTGTCTATGGCTGAAAATATAAAAATTTGTTTGCACAATAGATTACGAATGTAATAGAATTGTATATATATCGTAGTCGGTGAAATATCTGCTATTCATATCAGGAGTTTGCGAGATGACTAAATATCAAATGCGCAGAAGTAAGAATGATGGATTGTCTGCTACAGGCGGTTCGGATTTGACCTTGACGGGAGACATTGTGAACGGCTCATGAAAAAGTTGCCTTCTTAGCAGTATCAACACATCTTGTGCTGCGGAAAACAGGTCTGCAGCACAAGATGGTGATTTACGAAAGGGACCCTATGACACGGAAAAGTAGTGTATGCGGAGCATTGTTGATAATTGGCATTCTGGTGACTATGGGGATGTGTGCCTTTGCCGAACAAAAGGCTCAGAAGAATGATGTCATGAAGAACGCCCTGGACAACATGATGAAGCAACTGAAAATGAATCAAAAGGATCGTCTGTTGGATCGATATTCGAAATCCGGGCAGTTTGACCTATGCTATTTGTCCACGGAGGTGAAGGAAAACACAGATTTCCTGCTCACACCGGCCCTGCTTGTCCAGGAGGCCCTGAATGACAGTGTCATACCCACCTATCCCAGGGAGTAAATCATGAAACGAATGAACACGCAAGGCGTACGGATTTCTTTTTTGTGTATAACGGTATTGATTTGTGGTGTGGCATATTCCGTGTATGCCATGTCACCCCATGGGGATCGGGCGTTGCAGGAGGTGGTCCAATTCGATGTCATTTTGGAACAGAATTACACGTGGGGCAGGTTTCATGCCCTGATGTTTGTACGCTATTGGGTGAGTGCCGATTTCTATGCCTGTTCCGTACTGTGGATGGAGCCCCATGGGCAAAATCATATGAACTTGAAAACATTTGCCTTTATGAGTGACGAAAAGAGGTTTCGCATTTACAGACCTGATACAGAATATTATACAAAGGAGTATGCAAGGCCCCTTGGAGAGACAGAGCTGTTTACTTTTGCCGGGGGTGATTATGATATTCGACACAATCGCTTTTCCGAACGAGAGGCCCTGTCCAGACGCGTGTATGTTCAGGATGTGGCCTCTGTACTGGCAGAACAGCACACGGGCGTGTCCACTGTGGCAGTCTCCGATATTTCGGGTAAGCCCAAGAGGGCCTTGAAGCGTTTGAAAGTTCAAACACAGTCAGGACGCATTGAAGATCTGGACCTTTTGGACTGCAATGATGCCTCAATGAGTCGTGTCACGTATGAATATCAGGGTGACGGCAACACCCTGTCCAGGCTCACGGCCCTGCTGCCCGAAACCACGATCCTAAAGGGATTCAGAAACAAGGCAGAGGGCCTGACCGGCACTGTGGACGGCAAGCCGTTTTTGATCGAGTCTGTGCCCATGCCGTATCACAGGGGCGGCAGGCAGTGTACCGTGGATTACAGGTCTGTACCGCTGGGGGGCCGTGAGATCACTTTGCCGGACCAGGTCACGGTGCGTCATGCCCAGGACAAGACCGTGATGCGTTCCGTTCGGTTCATGAACTACACGCGCATGCAGTCCGATCCCAATACGGTCTATGACCTTGCCCGGGAATTCGGGAATTATGAATTAACCAGGCGAAGGTATTTGACCTTCAGGAGTCAACAGAGCAAGCGATCCCCCCAGGAGGTCAAGTCCGACAGTATGGACCAGGTGCGCAAGTACCAGGCCCACTTTGAGCCGCGGTTTTCAGACAGCAGTCTGACCCTGGGGCATCGGCTGATTGCCATAGACGCGCTCATGAACCTGGACGAGTTGATTGCGGATTGGCCTGCGTATGAACGCCATGCGCAGGCGTATCTGGCGTTTCTCAGGGCCCAGGGCCTGGACCAGACGCTCGTGTTCGGCGCAGTGGCCCCCATGCGCGTGCTCATTGAAAACAGGCGATTTGCAGGGGCTGACGAGATTCTCCAGGCCTGGATGAAGGACTGCGTGTCGAACAGGGCCTATGATATCTATCGTCTGTCCGAGTATTTGCTTCAGGGACGGAACTACTGGCTGATCAATCAGCTCATAGAAAGTTACCTGGTGCAGAACAGAGACGATGTGGCAGTGGAAGAGGCGTTTTGCCTCAGGGTCCTGAGGTGCACGGCCCTGTCCGGGCAGTGTGCTACTGTGGCCGGTCGAGCCCAGACATCTGATCCGCTGGTGCGCACCCAGTGCGACTGGGCCATGAGCCACATCAGTGCGTCGTTGTTGCAGAGAAAGCGGATCGCGGCCCTTGACGATGCACAGCAGTACTTTACGAGATTGCCTGCTTCTGTTCGCCAAGAGGTTCAATCGCCCTATGTCAATTTGGGCTCGATGCGCGATCTCATGGGGTTACCTGATCCTTCACGTGTACACAAGGCTGCTGCTCAACTCACCGGCATGCTCAAAGCCATGCAGAAGCAGACGGAACAGAGGCCTGAACCCAATAATCAGAAACCTGCACTTCGACCCAGACCGCGGTCAAGCCGCAGGCCAGGCCAATAAAAACAGGAACCTTGCAGCGAAATAATGACCAGGTTTTCTTCACGGGTTCAATGGCAATTGGACAGGTCGATTTGTCTTGTAACACTGCTGCACGGCAAACACGACTTCATGGGTCTTGACCGCGTCCCCCAGGTTGCAGTGGGATTCCACGTTGGCTTGCAGGCATTCAATGAAGTGGTCCATCTGGCCCTGGAAGGGATGATGGGACACGTCGCTGGAGTCCGGACAGAGGCCCGGGATCTCGACCCAGTCCTTTTGTTCGGGGAGGGTGTGTGACCAGAGCCGGTTGTTCTTGATGGAGCCGCGGTCGCCAAAGATCTCCACGGGGAAGCTGTAGGGATGAATGCACTCGAAATTGACTGAGACCTTGCCCAGGGCACCATTGGCAAACCGTACCAGGGCCACCTCCAGGCCGTCATATTCCATGGGCGCATAGTCCTGCCATGTGTTGGTGATGGGATTGTATTGATGCGTCTTGCCCTTGCGCTGGCCTCCGGCATAGGCAAAGACCTCCACCGGGTCGGCTGCCTCGGTCTCGCCCGATGCGGCAAACCATCGCAGCGCATCGATCGCGTGACATCCGGCCACGGCCATGGCACTGTACCCTGTGTCGATCTTGCGGCCCTGCTCCCAGGCGCCCCACCAGGCACCATTGTAGGACTGATAGTCCGTCTCCACCATGTAGATGTCCCCCAAGGCGCCATCTGCGATCAAACGTTTAATGCTGGCAAACAGGGGATTCCATCGCAACACAAAACTCACCACGGTCTTGACCCCGGCCTGGCGCACTGCATCGCGCATGGCGTAGAGTTCTTCGAGCGAATTGGCCACAGGTTTTTCAATGGCAATGTGCTTGCCTGCCGATGCAGCAGCCAGGACGTTTTCGCAGTGGATATGCTGCGGCGTACACACGGACACAATATCCACACCCTCGTGCTTCAACGCCTTGTCGAGCGTGTCATAACAGGCCACGTCTTTCAATTGATACTGATCTGCCAGACGCTGGGCGTCCGACAGGTGCAGGCTCGAGATGGCCACGATGCGGGCATTCGGATTATTCATAAACGCCTGCACATGCTGTGTCGCGACCCAGCCTGCGCCGTTGATCAACACACCGTATTGCTGCTTATTCATGTTGGGATTCTCAGATTAAGTTATAGTGTCCAGGGTGAACGCATGGTATAGCTCAACATGCTGTTGGCCTGTGCGTCATTGACAAACCGCTCTGTGGTCGGGTCCCATGCAAGTTTGCGATCCAGTTTCAGGGCAATGCCGCCGATCAGGCACACGCTGGTGGATCGGTGCGCCACTTCAATGGGCGTAATGGTCTGGGCACGCGTCTTGACGCATTCCAGGAAGTTGGCTTCATGGTTCTTGGATGCGTACAGATGCTCTTCATCGGGACGCAGCTTGATCGCAAGCAGAGACTCAGGTTTGGCTTCGATCCAGTCTCCGCGTGTCCCGACCCAGCCTTCCGAGCCGAAGAACTGGACACCGTGCCGGTTCTTGGTGGTATCGGTCATCAAGATCTCTACCCCGTTGGCATAGGTAAACTTCAGATCGTAGGTCAGCACCGTGTCGTAGAGTCCCTCCGTGGGGAAGACACCCTTGCCCTCGATACTGACAGGCCCCGTGTGTTCCGTGTTCATGCCCCAGTGGGCAATGTCAATATCGTGGACACCGTATCCTGCCACCCAACCGGCCAGCGAATAGTCACTGACAAAGTACCAGCCCGCCAGACCCTCGATTTCAGGGACGCGCAAACAACGCCATCGGCTGTACGGCGCCTGAGGTGCCGGGCCGAGCCAGCGGTCATAATCGAACCACTCAGGGACCGGTTCTTCAGGGTGGTTCCCTGTGGCCCGACCGGGGGGTGACCCGATCACAACCTTCTCGAGCTTGCCGATGTATCCGTTGCGTACCAGTTCGCAGGCAAGACGTGTGGCATTCATGGATCGCAGTTGGGTGCCATGCTGGAACACCGCAGAATAGCGCTGCACTGTCTTGGCCAGGGCGCGCCCCTCGGTGATCGTGTTGCTCAGGGGTTTTTCACAGTACACGTCTTTACCGGCCTTGATTGCGGCAATCGACAGGAGAATATGCCAGTGATCCGGTGTGGCGATCAGGACTGCGTCAATGTCACTGCGTGCCAGCAGATCGCGGAAATCCACATAGCGGGCGGATTCCGGCACCCCGGCGATTTCTGCGGCCTGGTCTCTGTTGAGCTTGTTCACATCGCAGATGGCCACGATCTGAGCCCCTGCAGCCATGAAGTTTCGCATGCCGTTGGTTCCCTTGCCGCCGGAGCCTATCACGCCCAGGGCCACTCGATTGGACGGGGCATTGGCACCGAACACGGAGGACGGGACAATCGCGGGAAATGTGAGGGTGGCGCCGAGGCCCTGTAGTACCTGCCTGCGGGTCATGTTGTGAGAATCTGAACGTGTCATGGGGATTACTCCTTGTCTAGGTTGTTGTAGATGCGCCACTGTTTTTCGTACTCGGCTTCAGGGGTTCCCTTTCTCTGCCGAATCCACAGACGATACTGAAGCACGAGAGGGGTTCCCTTCTTCAGGACATGACGGGTGCCCGCCGCCGGAAATGCGGGTTGAAACCATGGCAGCTCAGGGTATTCGACCCAGTCGCCAGGATAATCCGGATTGGTGACTTTTTCCAGGACTGCGAAACCGACCGGCGTTTTGCCGCCTTGACGAATGCCCCACGAATCAGACCAGGCTCGACGTGGACTGGCAGACACTGGATCGGCATGGTGGATCAACTGCATGTCTGTGATGGGGGACATTCGAATGTTGAGACCGCCATAGGCGTTCGTGCCGCGGCGTGCCAATGCCACGTCGTCTTCCAGGGCCTCAAAGCTGTAGGTCAGATCGATGAAACGCCCGTGGTTACCCTGCTGGTATGCACGGATCGTCGTCATTTCTCTGACAATAGGGGTTTCGTCCTCCCAGAACCAGCGGTTCTCGGCCACGATGACGGCCGACGACCCGTCGCTCTCAAAGGACACGTTTCCCGTGGGGCGGGCCCAGACGCGCTGCAGTGCGTGCAGATCTCCTCGCTCACCGCGCCAGTCCACCTCGGGCCAGGCCCAGTAGATGCCGCGATGGTGCGGGTGATCGTTGGACCAGTCCAGAGTCAGTTCTTCCCCATTCGTGCCGTAGAGCGGGTGAATGTAATTACTCCGTGCACGGGCATATATTCGATTGCCTTGGGCCACAGAGTCCACGAATCCTTCGGGCGGACACACGAATTGATAGTTGTAGGCCAACACCGGGGTGTCACCCTGCGTGATCACGATCTTTCCGCTATACAGGTCCCGAGTGACCTGCATTTTGGATTCTTCGGCCATACCCGGGCCCAGGCATACAGTCGTCAGGATGGCCACTGCCGTCACCGTGTGACAGTGGCATGGTCTGAATCGTCTCATGTTATGTTTCCTTTCGGATGGTCAGGTGTCAGATCTATACTCAATACACGACTTCATGAATTAAACGACTCTATCGTACTCGTGCTCAGGGCACCGAAGGTGACCGGTGCTCGTGCTCGTCAGTATGGATTTTCGATCACGATTACGAGCACCGCTACGCTGAGCACGAGCACGAACATGGCCAAGCTAGGGTGACGTAATCATGAATAGTAAAAAGCGTATCGTTCCATGGCATCCATGAGTGCCTTGACATTGTCCAGCGGCACGTTCGGATACAGGCCGTAGATCATCATCAATCCCCCGGCCCTGGACCCCAGTTTTGTCACTTCCTCGCGTATCAGGGCATCGATCTGTTCGGGCGTGCCAAAGGTCGTGAGCTGTTGACGGTCTACATCCAGGTCAATGCAGACCCTGCCCGCGAGCTTGTCCTTGATCCAGTCAATGCCGTTGACCAGGTCCTGGAGATTGATCACCTGGACGCCGTCCTCGATCAAGTCGTCCAACAGGGGATGGATGCAGCCGTCAGAATGCATGTGGACGATGCAGCCGGCGTCGCGTGCAGGCTGCATCAGACGCTGGTAGCCGGGCTTGATGAACCGGCGAAACAACTCAGGCGAAATCATGGGCCCGGCCTGCATGCCGAGATCTTCCGGATAACACATCCACTCGACACCGAGGTCAATATACTTTTTGACGATGGCTGCGTTGAAATGCTCGACGAGTTCAATGAGTCGATCCAGTTTGGGGTTGTGGTCACACATGTCCAGGAGCAGGTTTTCGAAACCGCGCAGGTCAATCAGGGTCTGGAACAGGTGTCCGTGACGCAATCCGCCGACTCTCAAGTGCCCGGTGGCTTCGGCCTGCCTGAAATGACGCGCGACCTCCTGCCAATCCACAGGTCCCTTGCCTGAATCGGTTTCAGGATCCGGTGCTGCGAATCCATCGAAATTCTCCCAGTCCTCCAAAGGATGGTGCGTGACTGCACCGACAATCCCCGCCACAGACGTTTCCCAGACGCACCCCCAGCCGTCGGTGTAGGGCCTTCCGGGACGCTCCAAAACAGAGTAATCCAGTTCCGGCCGTCCAGGGGCCTCGCTATTGAATTGGGGGAACAGGAAGGGGTGGGATGCCATGAGCCCCTTCAAGGCGTCCACCGGATAGTGATGCCAGGAGGCCTCATTGATGTGGAAGATCATGGGGATATAGTCCGGCGTGTCGAAGTGAACGGCTTTCAGCACAGTTTGACACTGTTCATTGAGTAAGTCCGTGTTGAATCGGATACGTCCCAAGGGTTCCACTCCATTTGGAGAGTCGGATTTCATGGCCACACGCAATTCATGTCCAGATCGGTTCATCGAAGTATACCTGGACAAATCCACAAAAAGGTTTAACATAACTAGTGCTGTGTCAACACTAAAGGTTTGGGTTCTTGCTTGTAGCCAACGGACATCTGCGGCGTCAGAAAGCCTCGCCCTACTTCAGTAGGGCTTCGTTGTCTTCCTTGCATCTATCCATTGGGTACTGCGCAATACCCCCAAATTTAGCGTTGACAAAGCACTAGTGAGACGGCGCGAGCCATCTGTAAGCCAGCTCAAATGAGAGACCCTGACATTGTCTCCATCGCTGGCTTGCGTTATTGGGGGGGCACTGGTATCATCACCAGAAACCAGAAACCAGAAACCAGAAACCAGAAACCAGAAACCAGAAACCAATTAGGCAAGGATCCCATGAAGGCCTCAGTACTCACAGACTATCGACACCTTGATTGGCAGGACGTGCCAGATCCAACCCTCACAGCATCTCAGGTACTTGTGAAGGTCAACTATGCCGGAATCTGCGGCAGTGACATGCACATCTTTCATGGCGATTTTCATCCGCGTACAACCTTACCTCTGATTATGGGGCACGAGTTTGCCGGAACAATCGTGGACTTGGGCAGCGAGGTCAAAGCCTACAAAGTGGGCGATCGCGTGGCTGTGGATCCCATTGCCTGGTGCGGCCAATGTCCAGCCTGCCGTGTGGGTCACTATCCGGCGTGCTCGTCTCTGGCATTACTCGGCATCGATTCTGATGGCGGTTTTGCCCAGTATGTGGCTGCGGAATCCTTTATGCTCTTTCCGCTACCCGATACCGTGTCTGATCGACATGCCGCCCTGATCGAGGTCCTGTCCATCGGGTTCCATGCCTGTGCGCGGGCAGGCGTCAAATCCGGGGACAGCCTGATCATCTTCGGCGCGGGGCGCGTGGGTCAGTGTATTCTTCAGGCCGCGGCCACCCTCACTGACAACAGCATCTACATGGTCGACATCCTGGAATCTCGCTTGAAACTGGCGGCAGACGCCTATGATCAGGTCGTGCCCATTGATGCCAGGCAGTATCATCCAGCGCACGCCATAACAGAATTTACCAAGGGACAGGGTGTGGACGTGGCCATTGAAGCCGTGGGACATGCCCAGGCCATTGAGGGACAGACGCCTCCTGTGGCCCAGTGTGTGGACACCATCCGCGGTGCAGGCACGGTGTGCGTGCTCGGCCTGGGTGACGACCCTGTGCCTCTGCTCATGAAGACGCTCATCTGGAAGGAGGCTCGCCTTGTGACCTCCAGGGTGACACATGGGGAATTTGCCCTCACGATTGACCACCTGTCCGAGGGCCATCTCAAACCGGACATGCTCATCTCTGCCACACTCAAGGCCAGTCAGGCCCAACACGCGTTTGATCTTGTGGACCAATGCCCGGAGCAATATCTCAAGGTACTCCTGGAAATTGAGCACTAGAACCCGCTGCTGAAGGTTTCCCTTTCTACGCGTCCCAGAAAGAATCGACCGTCACTGCGCATAAAGTCCAGAATGGTATCGAGTTGTTGATCCAGGAAACGCGTGTCATTGGACACAATGGCCAGACCCAGGACTGCCACGGTCTTGGCATCCTGATGGTCTACTTCAGAGATGGACACATTGAATCGACTCTTGATCCGCCCCATCAGGCTTTTGACAATGCTGCGTTTCGCCTTGAGTGACGTTACGCCCGAGAGGTTAAGATGCGCTTCCAGAACACAGATGAGCATGGGAAGTCCGTTTCAAACTAAGGCCCATTTCGGCTCACTGTAATCATCCGGTGAAACGCTGTCAAACAAATATGAACGCACATTTAAAGTGTGCCATTCTACGCAACATCCGCATATCTATTGGAAATACGAAATGCGCCTCACGCTGAAGGCGCCAATGCACTGACAATCACATACATCAGGATAGGCAACGGCGTAAGACAATACTATTGTGTAAAATACGTAGTTAAGGGGGATGTTGCTGTGATGGTATGGAGTGGTTTTGTGGCCTGGACGATGGCGCAAACCAGTGCGATTTAAGTGGTTGTAATTCCCGGCAGTCTGGTATAGACTTGAGCTTATCTACTGCGGAAAATACGTACGGAGGTCAAGACTATGCCAGACAAAGCACATGGCCATGAACAAGTGGGGACACGACGGGCATTTCTTAAATCAACGGGTACAGTGGCGGCCGGATTGGCGTTGGGGGGGCTGTCTCCTGGCAGGGCGGCGGCAGAGACCTTGGCTGTCAATGGAGGGCCCAAGGCCATTACCTATCCGGATGACAGGCACAGTCAGGCCTCACGCTGGCCCCTGTACCGGGCCGCAGAAGAAGAGGCTGTGCTCAAGCTCATCAGGCACCCCAGTTATGAGCCCATTGGATCGCTGGAAGAAGACTGGAAGACGTACACGCAGTCGCATTACGTCAAGGCGCACTGCAATGGTACCAGTGCGCTGGCTTCCATGTTCTTTGCCCTGGATCTGCCGCCGGGCAGCGAAATCATGGTGCCCAGTTATACGTTTTTTGCCACCATTGTCCCGATGCGTCTTTTTGGCCTGGTCCCTGTGTTCGTGGACATCAACCCGCTGACCCTGAATCTGGACCTGGAGGATGTCAAGCGTCGTTTAACTCCCAACACCCGGGCCATACTGCCTGTCCACTGGATCGGCCTGCCGTGTGACATGGACCACATTCAGGCCTGGGCCGATGAAAAGGGTTTGATTGTTCTGGAGGACGCTGCCCACGCGCAGGGTGCAGAGCTGAAGGGCAGGAAGATGGGCACCTGGGCACGCATGGGCATCTTCAGCTTTCAGGGCACCAAGCCACTGCCAGCCATAGAGGGCGGCATGGGCATGTATCAACAGGCTGCGGATTATGAGCGGGCCACGACCTTTGGCCATTATTCTGTGCCGGGCAGCTTTCCGGGTGGCAGCGTCTATGCCAAGTACAATGGCACGGGCCTGGGCGTAAAATTCCGTATGCATCCCTTTTCCGCGGCCCTGGCCCGGTGTCAATTGCGGGGCTTGGATGAACGTAATCGTGCGGGTGCAGCCCAGGTGCGTCAACTGAACGATCGCCTGCTGCATCTGCCGGGTCTCTACGAACAGACCTCCGGGCGCAAGGACATGAAACGCATCTACTACTCGTGGAACATGCTTTTTATCAATGAGAAAGAGGCGGGTATGTCACGCAATGCCTGTGTCAGGGCCCTGCGCGGCGAGGGGGTGCTCACCAGTGCTTTCAGTTACCGACTCCAGCACAAATGTCCCCTGTATGCGGAGTCCGGATGGTGGCATCATAAACCCATGATTCCGGATCTGCCCGGTTCAGAGCAGGCCAATGCCACGGCCATTCCGCTGCCTTACTTCACGTCCGAGGTCCCTGAGTTGCTCGATCAGTATGTCAAGGCCTTTGAAAAGGTCTGGGCCCATCGCAGGGACCTGGGGTGAGCATTACCTCACGGGCGGGCCCGTGTATGTGGACGGACAGCGCGTGACAGGTAATCGCGAAACGGCCATGGGGGAATCCAAGGGCATTGAGAACCTTCATCTCATTACTTATGATATTGAGCAGGCCAGGTATCGGGACCATGGCCCCATCTTCTTTGAAAACGGTCAGAGGCCTGCGTATGTCAATTCGATTGCCGTGGGTAAGGATGGCAATGCCGCTTCGCGGGCCAGATGAATAGACCCCTCGATACTTCGGGGTGACAGCGTCAGTTCGTGGGATTATTCTGATGGCGTCAGGCTCTTATCTTATCCTCTCTGTGCTACAACAAGTCAACTTGTTGTTTTTCGTGCTTGATTATTTTTCATTGTATTCGTATCTCCATGTCAGGCAGAAGGCTAAATGGTTTCTCGCAGAGACCGCAGAGTGCGCAGAGATATTTAACCATGGCTATTTACTTGGACTATTTCAACACTGCTATCACAGTTGTATTTGAAACAAGGCCCCTGGCCAAAGCCAGGTGTCTCAGCGATCTCCGCGATCTCTAGTGAGCGATAGCCTGTGCCCAGGGTGCGAACGGGCGAGAGACAATGTTGGTTGCGGCCAAAGCTTACAGCCCCATGGGGGGCTGCGCCTCGTACTTCCTGTCAAAATCACCCTATGCAACGGAAAAAACGAGGTTACGATTCCCGCAATGGGTGGTACTCCGAAGCGACAGCCATCCTGTAAACCAAGGCGGGGTAGACTTCGGGCTCAGGGTATCATAACACTCAGAAATATCATAAAGGCGTACCTGAAACCGCATAGCAAATAATCCAGGCTTATTTGATCTGCTTTAACGCACGCGTGACAATGGCTTTGATTTCAGTTTCGATGTTTTCGGTGAACGGTGCAGGCAAGCCATAGGCCTGTTGCGAGGACTCGGCTTCGTATCCCCCCTCGCGAACGATGCGATGATCCGGGATGTAGGAACTCGTGCTGTTGGCATAGGCAATGACCATGGCATTTTCTGTCATCGCCATTTCGCGGAGCATGGGACCCCAGGGGCTGCAGACCTCGCCTTCCATGGCAAAGAGCGTGAATCCGCTGCCAATCTTCCAGACCTGTACATCGTAGCGGAAGTCTGCGCTGGCATCGGGCAGGGCCAGTGCCTGGCGTGCGGCCCAGGTCGTCCAGGTCTTGTTGCTGCCCTCATAGGCCTGGCGTTCGGTCTCTTCCTGAGACCAGCGTTCACCGTAGCTGAGGCGTCCGGTGACCAGGGTCGCGGCCAGTGATCCAGCCAGGGGCGTCATGGCATCCTTTTGGAGATGATCGAGCACCGACTGGGCCAGTTTTTCTCCGGCTGCGCGTGCGCGATCCGGATCAGCTGTGAATACGAGCTTACCCGTGTCAGGATCTTCATGCACAACCTTGGCGTCGCCGCCGCAGCCCTGGACAAATACAGCTCGGGTGTCCGGCAGATTGGCAACCAGGTAGTCACGCATGGCACCGGGATAGCCCGGACTCCACTTCTCGAGATTGGCGGAACTGGTGGGGTGACAGGCATGGCCGACCATAATAATCTGACGCGGCGAGCGCGTGCGCGTCATGCGCAGGATCGGTGTATGGCCGTCAAAGGAACCCTGTGCATAAGCACCAAAGATGATTTTGCCCTCCTGGGGCAGGCGTCGGTTGCATCCAATGCCGCGGAAGTCAATGCTGCTGTACTGGACCGTTGCAGGGCAGAGGTCTTGCACGGCGGCATCCACACTGGCCAGGATCTGATCTTCCAGATGGCCCATGTACCAGACATTGGGACCGCCCACGCTGAAGCTCATCTGAAAACGAACAGCCGGGCCCCAATGGGTATGCGAGGCGGCCAGCAGGATGTTTTCCGGGGGAACTGCATGCTTGCGCGTAATGGCATGGCGTATGACGTCGACCATCACCCGATCAAAGTCGAGAATATCTGCAGTGATCAGCAGGGCAATCTGGCCTTTTTCGTCTTGCCATGCCACGGCCTGTGTCCACAGGGGCGACAGTGTGCCCCTGGCATAGCGTTCACGACCATAGCCGGACATCTGGACCTGCATCGGGGCCGGTGTGATGTCGGCTTCACCATACCCGACCGACCAGGCCTGTTCAGCCGCTCGTTCAGTGGTTTGGTCCGCGCTGGCCTCCTGGCTCAACACGCCCAGCCCCAGTATCAGGCACGTGACACACATCACTACATGGCGCATCATAGTTCTCCTCTGTCTTTAACCACAAGATGGCATGTGTCAGTCAGTTTTCGTTGAACTGACGGACACGATCACGGATTCAATTCTAGAGTATGTATTCCGGTTCACAAGCGAGAAATCTCGAGCGCCCTGGTGAAATGCCTGGCTTCACCAAAGTATTGGGGAATTTTATTGAAAGACACCTGTTTAAAGGGTAAAAATAGCAGTCCGTGGTCACATGGTAGACTGCTGCGAGCGTGGCGGAATTGGCAGACGCGCTAGGTTTAGGTCCTAGTATCCGTAAGGATGTGGAGGTTCGACTCCTCTCGCTCGCATTTGTTTCTCAGGCATGGAGGGTTCGACCTTGGGATTTTACATAACAGGGAGTGCACATGCTGAATCGATATTTCTTGTTGTCTGATCGAAAGACCTCGGTTCGTGTGGAATGCGTGGCTGGCTTGACCACGTTTCTGACCATGGCCTACATCATCTTTGTGAATCCCTCTATCCTGGCAGACAATACCGGCATGGACAAGGACGGCGTGATTGCGGCCACCTGCGTGGTCAGTGCCCTGGCCACCATCCTGGTAGGCCTGTTTGCCAATGCCCCCATGGCCATGGCACCGGGTATGGGGCTCAATGCGTTCTTTGCGTACAGCCTGGTGCTTGGCGACGGCGTTGCCTGGCAGACGGCCCTGGGCGTGGTGTTTCTGTCCGGCATGTTTTTTCTCATACTCACGGCACTGGGCCTCAGGCGCAGGCTCGTGGAGGCCATCCCGGACTCCCTGATCTCTGCGATTTCCGTGGGCATCGGTCTGTTTATCACGTTCATCGGATTGCGCAATCTGGGAGTGATCGTGCAGGGCACACCTGCCACGCTGGTGCAGGCAGGGCCCCTGACAGCCACAGTGGGCATCGGCCTGGTGGGCCTGCTCGTGATGGTTTTTCTGGAGGCCAAAAAGGTCACCGGCGCCTTGCTGATCGGCATTGTCGTGTCCACGGGTCTGGCCCTGGTCTCCGGTAAGGTGGACATGCCGGAGGCGTGGTGGTCTCTGAACCTCAAAATACAGACTGTGGCCTTCAAACTCGACATCCTGGGTGCACTCAAATGGAGCCTGTTCGGCAGCATCTTCAGCCTCATGTTCATGGACATGTTTGACAGTGTGGGGACACTCGTGGCCTGCTGCCATCAGGCCGATCTTGTGGACAAAGACAAACGCATCAAGGGTCTGGACCGACTCCTGGGCATTGACGCAGTGGCCACCATGATCGGGGCGGTCCTGGGCACCTCGACCACGACCAGCTACATCGAATCCGCAGCCGGTATTGAGCAGGGCGGACGCACCGGTCTTACCAGTGTGGTGACAGGTTTTGCGTTTCTCCTGGCCCTGCTGTTTATCCCGATCATCGGCATCGTACCGGCTTATGCCACGGCCCCGGCCCTGATCATGGTGGGCCTGTTCATGATGAAGGAAGTCAAACGCATCAACTTCACAGACATGGCAGATGCGTTCCCGGCCTTTATTATCGTGGTCATGATTGCCCTGAGTTACAGTATCAGCACAGGCCTGGCCTTTGGCTTTGTCTCCTTTGTGATCATCAAAACCGTGCTGGGCCGGGCCGCCCAGGTCAAGCCTGCGATGTGGGTCATTGCAGCCCTGTGCCTGATCTTCCTCCTGTTGGACAAACTCATGCCCTGGATCGCCGAATGGACAGCCCAAACTCCAGCCCCATAAAACCCGGAACACCCCCTTGACAATCCAAAAAAAATAGGGAATAATACCCAACTTATTGCCCAGGTGGCGGAATTGGCAGACGCGCTAGCTTGAGGGGCTAGTGAGCTTAGGCTCGTGGAGGTTCAAATCCTCTCCTGGGCATTGACATTTTTGATGACAATGCATGCCATGTAAACCCATTTCAGTGCCTTCTAAGGGCTGTTTCATTAAAAGATAATGTTCACCAAGTTGCTGAATTACCCTGCACCAATGCCTCACCCTGGCCCTCATTCCCGAATTTTCGCGATCGCATTGAGAAGGGCCGCAGCATTCGGGTGCAGCTCATTCTTCTTTCCATTATTTTAGATACCCTCAGATGTGTAGGGGCCTGGGTTGAGGCCATCAGGACATATCCATAGTCGCATTCAGAGTGCCGCTTTAATGAAAAAATGTTGCGCGTGATGAAATATATTTTGGGCATAGGTCCGTTAAAAACAAGTATCCAAAGTTGTCTGCACGGATCGTTGAAATAACTTTATGCCAGGGGGCAAATGGATCGCTTCGGGGTTGAGATATTCAGTGGATTTTGTTACCATGACATCCTGATTGAATGATGTTTCCGCATGATTGTTATGCGACACGCATTTGGGGGTGGAAACAATTCTTCAAAAAAGCCTTGATTGAACTCGTCCGTAAGCAGTGATACTCGGGGTAACGTCAACACTGATTCTATTGATCATCCGCTGTGGATGATTGGATTTTATGTTGTGTCTGTCCAGCGAGACCAGGGATGTTCCAGCGGGATGGAAATTAATGGGGGTTTATCATGAACAAGACACAATGGGGCGCTGTGCCCGAAAAAAGCAAAACTGAAATGATCGATCATCCGTGGGGGATGATTGAGTTTAATGTAGTGCCTGTCCGGCGGGCAAAAGAGGTGGCCGCTGGCTGGCAATTATGGGGAGATGATGATTATGATGACGAAGATGAAAAAGATGCAGTTTGTGTGTGTGATGGCGGTCATCGCAATGGCTGGAGTGAGTCAGGC